>JAGRLM010000250.1 GCA_020441795.1 Nitratireductor sp. | reverse complement strand
AGGTCGTGGCCGGGCCGGTGTCCAAGCTGACCCCGCTGTATGACAAGGTGCAGCGCACCGACGACCTGCCCGAGCTGCTGATGAAGCAGACCGTGGATTTCTTCGAGCACTACAAGGATCTCGAACCCGGCAAATGGGTGAAGATCGGCGACTGGCTTGGCGCCAGCGAGGCGCAGCGTCTGATCATGGAAGCCATCGCGCGGGCCGGCAAATAGGCCTATCCGGATTTTCCAAAAAGCTTGGCGACGACAATCGCAACCTCGCCTTCATCGCAGGAGATGAGGACGACCTTGTTGCGGCTGGTGGTGCCTGAAGTCAGCTTAACCGAGGATTTGGAGACGCCTGCAGATCTGGCGACCAGTTCGCAAATTGCCTTGTTGGCCTTGCCATCTTCGGGAACGGCACGAATGCGCGCTTTCAGCCGGGTCTTGCCGTCGGCTGACATTTCCAGGCCTTCAATCGCGTCACGCGATGATTTCGGCGTCACGCGGAAAAAAACCTCCAGTCCTTCGACAGTTTGGCGGTACCAGTCCAAATTCGCTCAGAAGACGTATGGTTTGATATAATACTCAATAATCAGCTGGATCAGTATTGTTCCCAGATAGAGCACGATCGGTGAAATATCGATGGTTCCAAGGTCGGGTAGGTACCGCCTGATCGGGCGCAATGCCGGTTCTGTCGCCTGATACAGGAACTGGCCGATAGCAGAGACGAACTGATTGCGTGGATTGATGACGTTGAACGCATAGAGCCATGAAAAAACGGCACTGAAAATGATGATCCACTGATAGAAATCCAAGGCAATCAACACGATGTCGAGAATGGCTCTCATAAGGCGCTCCAACTGGCATTCGAGCCATTCATGTATCGTGTGAGCAGGACTGTTTCAACCGGCAATGCCAATTCAGCGATTGCAGGGAGCGTCGGCGGGTCCGATCCAGAGATCGAGAAATTCCTGCAGCCATTTGCGCACGGCCGCATCATGAAGGTACCGGCCTTCCAGATGTTGCTTTCGGTCCTGTGCGCCATTCAGGCAAAAGCGGTGCGCACCCTTGGTGGTCCAGCGGTTCATCATGGCAAGCGTCAATTCGGAGTGGAACTGCACCCCATAGGCATTTTCACCGACCCGGATTGCCTGATTGGGATATTCCTCACCACGCGCCAGCAGTGTTGCGCCCGATGGCAGGGTAAATCCCTCCCGGTGCCACTGATAGATCATCTTCGGCCAATCCATCATGCCGGCACCCTCTTCGGTGGCATGCAGCGGGTAATAGCCGATCTCGGCAAATTCGCGCTCGTTGGCACTGACTGTTCCACCCAGATGCTTGACCAGCATCTGCGCGCCAAGGCAAATGCCAAAAAACGGCTTGTTCTCCTTCAGCGGAACACTGATCCAGTCGATCTCGCGCTTGACAAATTCATCGCTGTCATTGGCGCTCATCGGCCCGCCAAAGATGATGGCGCCTTCATGTTCGGCAAGGGTATCCGGCAAATCATGCCCAAGTGGCGGCCGACGAATGTCAAGTGCGTAGCCCATGTGCTGAAGCGCCAGGCCGACGCGGCCAGGTGTCGAGGTCTCCTGATGCAGGACAACGAGTATCTGCTTCTGACCAGGTTGACGGTGGGATATCCAGACCATGAACGGCTTATTCCGGTGATTCGCTATTGGATGCTGCCCTGGCGCGGCGCTTAAGCTCCATGCGCTCGCGCGCCTCAACGTCAAGAAGTTCGGCTACGCGCCACACGATATTGTCTTCCAGTTCATGAACGACGCCGTCAGCATAGACCATGTCCCAGAGATTGGCGACCAGTTGCAGGCGTTGTTCGTGATCGAGTTCGCGGCGCAGGATCCGCGTGAAGCTGAAAAGATCGATTGCCTCCATGTCCGCATCGCGGGCAGCCTCGATCAATTGAGCGGTCTGTGACTGCGTCAGTCCAAAATGCGCTTCCAGGGATTGTGCCAGCCTCTGCTTCTCATCCTCGGTAACAATGCCGTCTGCTGCGATGACGTGAAACATCAGAGCCGCCTCGGCTATCTGTTTCTCATCGCCATCAAAGACGCCGGGTCCCGATCCGGAAGTGCCGCTCTTGTCGTCAAAAAGAAATTTCTTCAATGCGCTGAACATGGATCACTCTTGATCTGCGGATGGACAATGCCCGCTGGCCCTTCCATTTCCGGGAAACCGGTATGGTGCCGCTGATAGGACTCGAACCTACGACCCCATCATTACGAATGACGTGCTCTACCAACTGAGCTACAGCGGCAAATCCCCGACTTGCGAAGTCCGGTATATAACGCAGTAAAACTGCCGAATCATCCCCTGGAGCGAGGATTTTTGCCAAATCAATGGGTCGTGACCCTAGTCAATGGTTCTGCCCGGCGCGATATCACGCCAGTCAAGCTTGAGATGGATGAGGGCCGGCCCGTCAACCGCGCGCGCTGCGCTCAGCGCTTCGGGAAATTCGCTGTCCGTTTCCACGGTGATGGCTGAGGCGCCATAGCTTCTTGCCCAGGCGGCGAAATCCGGGTTCTTCATGCGCGTGGCAATTACCCGTCCTGGATAGTCTCGCGCCTGATGCATGCGGATCGTGCCGTAGATCCCGTTGTCGCACAGGATAACGCGCAGTTTGAGGCCGTGCTCGCAGGCAACCGCAAATTCCATCCCGGTCATCTGGAAACAGCCATCACCGGCAAAGGCAAAGACTTCGCGCTTACGGTCGCGCAAAGCAGCAGCGATGGCAGCGGGAAGGCCATATCCCATCGAACCCGATGTGGGAGCCAGTTGCATGCCATGCTGGTAGCGCACGAAGCGATGGAGCCAGATCGCGTAATTGCCAGCGCCATTGGTCAAGGCGCAATCAGCGTCGATCTGATCGCGGAAATGGCTGATGACGCTGGACATTGTAACAGACCCAACGCCCTTGGGTGGATTGGCCGTCCATGTCCCATAGGATTTGCCGGCTTGCGCAGCGAGGTCGTCATGCCTTGGAAGTTCCTCCTTCAGCAATGCAGCGACGAAACTGCCGGGAACCGAGTTGATGCCGAGGTCGGGCGTATAGATACGACCTATTTCCTCTGCACCCGGATGCACATGGACAACCGTCTGGTTGGGTTTTGGAATGTCGAAAAGGGAAAAGCCCTGGCTCGGATTTTCCGAGAAGCGACCGCCAACCAGCAACACCAGATCGGCATCGCGAATACGTTGCGCCAATTCGGGATTGATACCGAGCCCTACATCGCCTGCATAGTTTCGGTGATTTGCCGGAAAAAGCCCCTGCCTGCGGAATGTCACGGCGACCGGAATGCCGGTTTGCTCGGAAAGTGTCTGCAGATCGGCGACACCTGCCGTGTCCCAACGCGAGCCACCGGCAATGATGAGCGGGCGTTTTGCTGCGCACAGCATTGCGGCGGCTCTTGCAGCTTGCTCCTGGCTGCAAAACGGGCCTTCGACATTGACCCTCGGACCACTGGCAATATCGCATTCGTCGCGCAGCATGTCTTCGGGAAGGGCAAGCACAACGGGTCCCGGTCTTCCTGACATCGCAACATGAAAGGCATGCGACACTATCTCAGGGATGCGCGATGCATCGCGGATTTCATCAACCCATTTTGCAATGCCACCAAACATCTGGCGATAGTCGACTTCCTGGAATGCATCGCGACCGCCCATGGAGCGGCCGATCTGGCCGACCAGCAGGATCATCGGTGTCGAATCCTGTTGCGCGACATGCACACCGCTAGCAGCATTCGTTGCCCCCGGGCCGCGCGTCACCATGGCAATCCCGGGTCTTCCCGTCAGCTTGCCATCTGCTTCCGCCATCATTGCCGCACCGCCCTCGTGACGGGCGGTGATAACCTCGATGGCACTGTCATGCAGTCCGTTGAGCAAGGCGAGATAGCTCTCACCGGGGACGCAGAATACGCGTTCCACGCCTTGCGCCTCCAGGCATTCCGCCAATAGCCGGCCACCTGTTTTCATGCTGTCATCCGTTTCTTTGGTGATCAAATGTCAATGTGAAATCAAAAGAGGCGAAAACCCTGCTTTTCTTCCGGCTCTTCGGGATCAACGCCCGGATCATCGGGTGGACGCGCCAGAACAACCGGTTTCTCGTCGGCCTTTTCCGGCTCGCCCACATTGCGCTCAAGCGGTTGGTCAGATTTTGAATTCGCTTCTGTAGTGGTATCGGACGGCTTTTCAGTATCCTGCCGGGCATGGCCGGCTTCGCGTTCGTCTTGGGTAATGACAACGGAATTCGGCTCTTCAACGACTTCAACAGCGTCTTCGGCATCCTTGGCCGGATCAGGGTCTACTGCCTTCGGGGCCAGATGGGTTTCGGTGTCGTGATGCATGCCAACGCCATCGATATCCAGATCCGGCGCCATGCCAATCAGGCCGACTGGTGCTTTCCACTCGAAAGCATCGAGCCTCCCGGTTACCGGCGAGACCGGCAGCCAGTGCTGAGCAACATGGCCGTCTGCGGTCCAGGCCGGGTCGCGCGGCGCGCGAACAGCACGCGACAGCCAGTCGCGCATACGGCCAAGATCATTGTTCTCGCCTTCCTCGATATCAGCCATGAGAAGGCAAGCACGCTGGGTAGGGCCTGATTCCAAAACGGGCTTCATGGCATCGCGGGCGATCCTCCACTGGTTTGCATGAATGGCTGCCTCTGCCAGTGCCAGGCTGGCGTCAACGTGATCGGGTTGCAGTTGGACGAGACGCTGCGCACGCTTCAACCGGTCGGAGACCGAATCGCCAGCACGCAGATTGACATAGGCTTCGGCAATTTCGGGATGCGGTTGCTTTTTCCAGGTGGCTTCGAGGATACGTGCTGCACGTTTCAGGTCGTTGATGCGGGTAAGGGCGCGAGCTGCAATTACGGCAGCGGGAACAAGGTCCGGAGCCAGATCATGTGCCTGTCGCGCCAGTTTTGCAGCACGTTCGGGTGCTGATGGTTCTTCCGTCATCGCCTGGGCCGTCAGCAAAACGGCGCGCTGGCGTGCTGCCTCGTCCTTCTTAACAAGGCCCGAGGAACGCATGGATTCGAGGGTGCGCAACGCGCCTTCCCAATCGCCCTCGGCTGCCTGGTATTTCAGGTTGGCATTGCCCGCCCATGGCAGGGCCGCTGAAATGCTGGAGGCTTCCTGCGCATAATGGCGTGCAGCTTCCCTCGCACCTTCACGCTCGGCTTCAAGGTAAAGTCCACGCAGGGCGACCAATTTCGTGTCGTCGTCATTCAACATGGTCTCGAACTTGTCGCGGGCTGCCTTGCGGTCCCCCTCCAGCATCATCGTCTGGACATCCAGCAATTCGACCAGCGGCTCGCTGCCAAGGAGCTTGCGGCTGTCACGGGCCAGTTTGCGGGCGCGCCCGGCATCGCCTGTGCCTGCAGCCAGCAGGCCCTGGGACAGGGCATGATAGCCACGGTCGCGGCGACGGTTGCGAAAGAACCGGCGCATCAGCAGCGGAGAACGCAGGACAATCGAGACAATCCACCACGTCACCATGATCGCAACGACGACTGCCACGAAGGCAGCAAGCGCCACCATGAGGCTGGTCTCATAGCGCGTTCCTTCCCAGACCAGCGACACCATTCCCGGCCTGTCGGCGAACCACGCGAAGCCGAAGCCGAGCGCGAGAACCAACAACAGGAATATGATCAAACGAAACATGGAATGCCCACCAATGGAACCGGCATGGCCGGTGATAAAGTTACTGTGCGCTTCCTGCAGAAAGAAGCAATGAAACCTGCATCATCAATTCATCTGCCTTGATGCGGGCCTGCAGCTTCTCGGCCCAGTCGCCGGACGCGGCTTTTGCAGGATCGGGCAGATTTTCCCACTCGCCCAATGCAGATGCAAGGGAACCGGATGCAAGATCGGCCTCGATGCGTGACACGATCGCCTGGGGCGTATTGCCTTCAACGGGACCTGCGGGGCGGACTGAAACCAGCGATTTTGCATTTGCCATCAGGCGTGCCGCAATGCCTTCTTCCTTCGGCGCGACGCTGGCCAGCATTGTATCAACCAATTCGGAAAAGCCCGATTTCAGTTGTTCATTGGTCATGACGCCTGTCGTGGCGTAGGGCTTGAGCGATTCTATCGCCGATTGGCTGCCTACAAGCGTTTCAACAGATGCAAGCAATGGCGCAAAGGGTTCACCTCGATCATAGGCGGTGCGCAAGGCAGTGGCAGCAACGGATTTGGCAATGATTTCCTGCGAATCAGGCTTCTGATCATTGGCAGCAACCATGGTCTCCAGTTTGCCGGAAAGCTCCCCAATCCTGGAATCGAGCGTTTCCGTTTCGCTTGCAAGCCTTGCGGTCGTATCCGCAATGCCTGCTTGCAGCTGTTTGCGCAGATCCTCGATTTCCACCTTCATCGCAGCAATTTCGGCCGGGTCAGCCACTGGCTGCCCATCCGCTGGCGATGCGCCAGCCTTTGCCAGGTTGTCTTCAGCAATCTTAAGGCGCTTGAACAAGTCATCCATCTGGTTGGCAAGGATGCCAATCCTGGCTGAATCTGCATTCGCGCCAGTATCGGATGGCGTTGATGTCAGCCCTGCCGGTGCTACGGCCTTCGATTCGGCCAAAGTGTTTTCCATCGCGCCAACCCGCTTGAACAGGTCATCAAGCTGGGTGGAGAGGATGGTGATCTTGCTCGTCTGGTCATTCTGGCCAGACTGGACGGATGGTTCAGACAATTTCGTTTCGGCCTGAGCCAGACGCGCAGCGACATCGTCCAGCCTGGCTTTCAATGCGTCTGTCGCGCCATTGTCCACGGCCACCGGTTCAGTAACCCTGGCCGACAGGCCCGACAGCAAAGGCACGGACTGCAAAACCCCCAGCTGGTTCAAGCCGCCAATGGCAAAAAGCGAAATCACACCACCGGCAAAACCTGAAGCGAGCAGGCGGCCAAAGCCAACACCTGAAACCGGTGCCTGTTTTGCGGCTTCATTTTCCCTTGGTGCATCCGGATTGCTGTCATCGCCGGACATTCGGGTGCCAAGGTCCGCAGTGTCCGTTTCGGGGGCATTTCCCATTTCGACATTCGAGTCGCCATCAGGTGCATCGCCATCGGTAGTGGGCGTGATGTCATTGGCTTCAAGATCAATTGTGCGCGGGTTGCCTTTGGCGCTTCCCTGCGAACCGCCATCAGCCTTCTTACCCGATTTACCCGTTGTCATGTCTTTATCCCAGTTACGGAAACCGATGTTTGCCACAAAACCTGCCGGTTGCGACGAAAATGAATCGAACCCTTGAGATTCAGGTTCCTATCAGGGCAAGCATGGCATCTTCTTCCGGCAATTTCGCGACAAGAACCAAGAAATTTTCAGCAGGCAACGCCCCTTTTGCCGTCATGGCCACATTTTCGGAAATTGCAATGAAAGTCAAACTTGCAGCCTGTGCCCCAAGTTGATGTTTTTCAATCAGATGTCCAAGATGCTGCGCTGATCTGGCGGAGTGCAACAAGACCGCGCCATTGCCTGTTTCCCGCAAGGCGGATGCCAGTGCCACCTGTCCGGGATCGACCAGATCAGCGCCATAAAGTTCGAATTCCGCGATCGTGAAACCGCTATCCGCAGCCACGGCAACGAGATCGAATGCCTTGTCCCTTGCACCCGGATAAAGAATGCGAGCACCCGTATCCTTCATCACGCGGACAAGCTGGTCAGCGAGTGCCTGCGCCGATCCGCCGCATGAGTTGATGTTCTCGAAACCAGCTTCCCTTGCAGCGCTTGCAGTGGCATCGCCGACGCAGAATACCGGAAGCCGCAACAGGCTTTCACCGTCTCTCAATCCGGAGAACAATGCCGGGGCAAAGGCGCTGGTAAAGACAATGGCGTCAAACGTCCCGTCGGGAATTGCGGTTCCTCGCGGTACGATCCGCATCAGCGGCAGGATGACGGGAACATGCGAAGCCGCGCGCAATCTCTGCGCTGTCTTTCGTGACGCCGACTCCTCGCGGATCACCAGCACATGCATGGTGATTTTTCCTCGCTTTCATGGAGCCTGTTGCCGGGATTCAGGCCCAACTGTCGAAAAACTCCGGCCCTGCATCCTTGCGCAATGCCATGGCAGCGACCGTTCCCAGATCCGCAGCATCCGAAACGACGCCTTCCATATGCCTTTCATGCCACTTGCTGCCGTCGGGCGTCAGGATCATTCCATGGAAGAACAGTCGCTCGCCATCAATAGTGGCATGCCCAGCCAGCGGGGTGCGGCAAGAGCCGTCAAGGGCTGCCAGAAATGCCCGCTCACAAGTCAGGGCTGTAGCTGTCGCGCTGTCGTTGATCCTTGACAGGCGGGCACTGGTCTTGTCGTCGTCGATCCGGGTTTCGACGCATATTGCGCCCTGTCCGGGTGCGGGAGGGAAGCTGTCGAGCGGCAGCAATTGGGTTACCTCATGATCAATGCCGAGACGGCGAAGACCGGCATGGGCCAGCAAGGTAGCGCCGACCTCGCCTGCTTCGAGCTTGCGCATGCGGGTCTGCACATTGCCACGAAACGAAACGATATTGAGGTCCGGGCGCAATCTTCGGATCAATGCCTGACGGCGCAATGATGACGAACCGACCACCGCGCCTTTCGGAAGTTCCGCCAGGGTTCGGGCTGCCCGGCCGATAAAGGCGTCATTGGGCGATTCACGGGGCAGGAAACAGGAGAGTTCCAATCCCCGTGGCAATCGTGTCGGCATGTCCTTGGAGGAATGCACTGCCATGTCGATACGGCCATCGAGAAGCTGTTCCTCGATCTCCTGGGTAAACAGTCCCTTGCCGCCGATTTCCGCCAGCGGGCGGTCAAGTACCCTGTCACCCTGGGTAGAAATCACGACGATCTCGATGTCGTCCTCACCAATGTCCCCATTGGCAGTACTGATACGCGACCGCAATTCACGTGCCTGTGCCAGCGCCAGCTCGCTCCCGCGTGTGCCGATCCGCATTGATCTGCCTTGCACTGCATTGTCTTGCAATGACCTCACTCCCCATTGTCCCCGCACACCTTCAAGTTGGCGGTTGCCTGTGCATTTTCTTTTCGGGCATCATCTGATACGCCCGCTATGCCCGAAACGGGCACAAACCCAATTCATGTTGTGAATACAGGCTAAGCCGTTTGAAAACAATTCGCATCCTTGCAATTGAAACCAGTTGTGACGAGACGGCTGCTGCAGTTGTGGAGCGGGATCCGCATGGCTGTCCGCTGGTTCGCTCCAATGTGGTGTTTGCCCAACTGAAGGAACATGCAGCTTTTGGCGGGGTAGTGCCCGAGATTGCCGCGCGTGCGCATCTGTCGGTGCTCGACACCGTCATCCTCGCCGCCCTTGATGAAGCGGGTTGCGGTCTGGATGAAATCGATGCCATTGCAGCCACGGCGGGTCCTGGTCTGATCGGCGGTCTGATGGTGGGCCTGATGACGGCAAAGGGCCTGGCGGCGAGCCTGTCAAAACCGTTTCTGGCAATCAATCACCTCGAAGGTCATGCGCTGACGGCACGGCTGACGGACCAGGTGGACTATCCCTATCTCCTGTTGCTGGTCTCTGGCGGGCATACGCAAATACTCGAAGTCGCGGGATTGGGAGACTATCGCCGCATTGCGACCACCATTGATGACGCGCTGGGGGAGGCATTCGACAAGACAGCGAAATTGCTGTCACTGGGATTTCCGGGCGGGCCGGCGGTGGAAGTTGCTGCAAGGGGCGGTGATCCGCATCGTTTCCACCTGCCCCACCCCCTCAAGGGTCAAGATACCCTCAATTTCTCGTTTTCAGGACTCAAGACGGCAATCAGGACACTGGCACAGGATCTCGCGCCACTTGATGACAAGACCGTGGGCGATTTGTGCGCCTCTTTCCAGCGCACAGTCGCGGAAATCGTAAGCGACAGGGCAAGACGCGCGATGACGGAATTTGCCGAAAACCATCCGGGACTGGAAAACCGGGTGCTGGTGGTGGCTGGAGGTGTTTCGGCGAACCAGGAAATCCGGGCGTCACTTTTGGAAGCAAGCTCCAGCCAGGGCTGGCAATTCGTGGCTCCGCCGCTGGCCCTGTGCGGAGACAATGCAGCAATGATCGGATGGGCTGCGGCAGATCGCTTTGCAGCTGGCGAGACCAGCAATCCCGATTTTGCGCCACGCTCGCGCTGGCCGCTCGACGGTGACACGGTGCCGATCATTGGTTCCGGCAGAAGAGGACCCAAGGCATGACGATGGATGGAAAGATCGCGGTTCTGGGTTCCGGTGCATGGGGAACAGCACTTGCCTGCGTAATGAGCCGGACCGGAAGCCCGGTATCGCTTTGGGGCAGGGATGACGGTGTTGTTGCAGATATCATGCAGAACCGGCGCAATTCGAAATATCTGGGTGATATCGCTCTGGATAGCGGTTTTGTTGCCAGTGGCGATCTTGCCGCCGTGGTGCACGATGCCAGCGTCGTGCTTCTGGCCGTTCCCGCGCAGACCGTGCATGCGATGGCCGACAGGCTGAAGCCGGTTCTGGCTGACCAGACCACCCTGGTTTGCTGTGCCAAGGGTATTGACCGCGAAAGCGGATTGTTGCCGGCCGAGATTTTGGAGAATGGCTTGCCGGGTGCAAGACTGGCAGCCTTGTCCGGACCCAGTTTTGCCAGTGACGTGGCCCGTGGCCTGCCTACGGCCATCACCCTCGCAGCGTGGGACCTGCAGCAGGCCAACGCGCTCAGCGCAAAACTGTCCTCGGCGCATTTTCGCTGCTACGCATCCGATGATTTGCGTGGTGTTGAATTGGGTGGTGCGCTGAAGAATGTGCTGGCGCTTGCTGTAGGGGCAGTCCGCGGAATGAAGCTGGGTGCCAGTGCCGAGGCTGCCCTGGTGGCGCGTGGCTTTGCCGAAATGATGCGTCTGTCGCGTGCCATGGGCGGACGGCCTGAAACCCTCACCGGCTTGTCAGGTCTTGGAGATCTTGTGCTGACCTGCTCAGGACCGCAGTCGCGCAATTTTGCCTATGGGATGGCCATGGCGACAGGCGCAGACCTTTCATCGCTGCCGCTTGCCGAGGGGGCATTTACCGCCAGGATCGCATCGACCATCGCCAATCGCGAAAACATCACAATGCCGGTGACACAGGCTGTGGCTGATGTCATTGATGGCCGCATTACCGCGCAGCAGGCCGTGATGTCGCTGCTTGAACGCCCGCTGAAGCCTGAGTAATCGGTGCAGGTGGAAATCCCGATATTGTCCGGAGACGATGATGCAATACTGGTTGTTCAAATCCGAGCCATTCAAATGGTCCTGGGAAATGCAGAAGGCAAAAGGTCCCCAAGGCCAGGAGTGGGATGGCGTGCGCAATTACCAGGCGCGCAACAATATGCGCGCCATGCAGATTGGCGATCGCGGGTTTTTCTATCATTCCAATGAAGGTCTTGAAGTTGTTGGCATTGTCGAGATTTGCGCGCTTGCGCATCGCGATTCGACGACGGAGGACGAACGCTGGGAATGCGTGGACATTCGTGCACTTGCCGATGTGCCAAGGCCTGTTTCATTGAAGGAAATCAAGGCAAACGAGGCATTGTCGAACATGGCATTGGTAACCTCGATGCGTTTATCGGTGCAGCCCGTTACGGAAGCGGAATGGATTGAGGTCTGCCGCATGGGCGGTATCGAGGGCAAGAGCCTCAAACCACTGTGAGCGCGGCATCGCAGGCGCATGAGCGCGAGAGGTTTATCCTGGCGAATACAAGCGTCATGGCGCCGCCCCATGTTCCTGAAATTTGCTTGCATCTTGCCGATGAAGTGAATGAATTATGGTTGAAAACCGAGGAAGAACTTGAGCAGATCGGGCTTCAGCCGCCGTTCTGGGCCTTTGCGTGGGCCGGCGGACAAGGACTGGCGCGGCATGTGCTGGATCATCCGGATCTGGTCCGCGGCAAGCGGGTTGTCGATCTTGCCAGCGGGTCCGGACTGGTAGCGATAGCCGCTGCAATCGCTGGTGCCCGCGCTGTCGTCGCCAATGACATTGATCCGTTTTGCCAGTCCGCGATCCGGCTCAACTGCGAGGTCAATGCCGTTGACGTCGATTTTCTCGAGAGCGACCTGCTGCAACCCGGATGCAGCCTGCCTCAATGTGATGTGTTGCTGTGCGGTGACGTGTTTTACGACCGCGAGATGAGCAGGAGGCTGTTGCCGGTGCTTGACCGGTTTGCGGCAGCGGGAGCGGAAATCCTGATCGGGGATCCCGGCCGCAGCTATCTGCCAAGGGAAATGCTCGTATGGCTGGCCGAATATCAGGTGCCTGTGACGCGCGCACTGGAAGATGCCGAGGTCAAGAAGACTGTGGTATGGCGATTTTCACCGGCTCGAAGGGGTTGACGAAGGAAGGGGCAGCAGTGAATTTCAGGTAATTGGGGGAATCAGAATGAGTTTTGCTGGTATCAATTATCTTGCCGTAGTCTTTGCGGCCATTGCGGCATTCGTGATCGGTGCTCTCTATTACGGACTGATGAGCAAGCCGTGGATGAAAGCTGCGCGCCTGTCACCGCAGGGAACGGGGATGAATCCGGTGATCTTCATGACGAGTTTTCTTGCCGAACTCGTTATGGCCTGGGTTTTGGCTGGTGTGATCGGGCATCTGGGCTCGGGTGAAGTAACGCCGTGGAATGGAATCATTTCCGGTGCGTTTGTCTGGCTCGGCTTCATTGCCACAACGCTTGTGGTCAATCAGCGTTATGAGGGGTTCGGCTGGGACCTGACGATCATCGATGGCTTGCACTGGCTCCTCGTGGCGCTGGCCATGGGCGCGATCATCGGCTTCATGGGCGTTTGAACCAGCCCGTAGCCTACCAAGTGCGGCGGGGACCGGTATCGATGTGGTAAAAGCCCTGCGGATAGCGGGAATAGCCACCAACTTCGGGTAGCGAAATCAGATAATCAAGCACGCCGGAAGGGTCGCCCCTGACAGCAAAGTCGGTTGCCTTGCATCTGAGATGGAAGGATTTCGGCTTGCCGCCCTTGCGCTTGTTTTCCATTGGCCAGCGATGGGTGGAATAGACCGTGACCGGACCGAAGCGCTGGGAAACCTTGCGCAACGCCCGCTTCAATCGCCATGGCACGCACCATCTGGTGTCGTTCCAGGTGATGGAAACCGGGTAGTTGATGCCGCTTTGCCGCCAGAAACCGGTTCCAGCACAGGCATTGAGGAAAAAGGACAGGATTACGAGGACAGCGACGCCGCGCAAAGGCGCATGGCGACGGTGGCCGACGGATGCGGCTGACATGACGTTCTCCCGACACGGTACAAACGGAGAGACGACCATGTTGGGTGGAATTGCTTAAAATTCTAACAATTTTCGTCTTCGCCCGCTGCATATGAGGGCAATCAGGCGATTGTCTAATGGACGCAGGCGCAAAAAAGCGGAATAGAATTGGTCAAGAATGGCGGGCTGCGTGAGGAGGCATCACGATTTTCAGTTCGCCCAATCTCTGAATGACTTGCAAGAATTGAGTGGGAGGACCGGATGGAAGTTCATGTGCACAAGGTCAAGGCGGCTTGGAAGAAGAAAGCCCTGATCGACAATGACACCTATCTGAAATGGTATGCGCAGAGCGTGAAGGACCCGGAAAAATTCTGGGCCAAGCATGGCAAGCGCATTGACTGGTTCAAGCCCTATACCAAGGTCAAGAACACTTCCTTCAAGGGCAAGGTGTCGATCAAGTGGTTCGAGGATGGCGTTACCAATGTCTCGCACAACTGCATCGACCGGCATTTGAAGAAGCG
>JAGRLM010000249.1 GCA_020441795.1 Nitratireductor sp. | reverse complement strand
TCACCATCACCAAGGAAGAGCGCGATGAGCCGGGCTTTGAATGGGCCCATGTCAAACCGGCAATTCTCGGCGCGATCATGGAACATTTCATGTCGGACGAGCCGGTTATGACCAGTGACGCGGTCGCTCAGGACAATGGCGAGGAATTCTTCGAAGCCGGAGACGAGAAGATCGTCGACACGATCAAGGAATTGCTGGAGACCCGGGTGCGCCCTGCAGTGGCGCAGGATGGCGGCGACATCACATTCCGCGGCTTCAAGGAAGGCACCGTATATCTGCATATGCGCGGAGCCTGCTCCGGCTGCCCGTCTTCGACGGCAACCCTCAAATATGGCATCCAGAACCTGTTGCGGCATTTCATTCCCGAGGTTCAGGAAGTCGAGGCCATCTGATCCCTGGCACCGGACCTCAGGTCCGGAATGCCATATCCGACCAATTGCCTAATCGACATGCGGCATGGGGGCGGTAACAGTGCTTCCATGAATGTTCTGGCTATTGATACTTCTGCCCATCTTTGCGCCGCAGCCGTGCTCGACACGATTGCGGGGAAGGTGGTTGGTCAATCCGTCCACGACATTGGCCGCGGCCATTCCGAAAAATTGATGGATGTGATTGGCGAGGCGCTGGCAGCGGCAAGGCTCGATTATTCATCGATAGGACGTATAGCCTGCTCGACCGGTCCCGGCAGTTTCACCGGTGTCCGGGTGGGACTTGCAACAGCGCGCGGCATTGCCCTTGGCCTCAATGTTCCGGTGGTGGGGATCGGAGCGCTCGAGGCTTCTTGCGCGCAAGCACGCCACATATTGTCCGTCAGCAGCGGTGCGACCGACAAGCCCGATATTCTTGCGCTCATTGACGCGAAGCGCGGCGAGGTCTTTGCCCAGTTCTTTGAGGCCAAGCAGTCAGGCCCGGGCAAGGCAGCGCTCGATACCGGGCTCGATACCGGGCTCGAAGCCGGAATTGCCGCAGGCGAGCCGCTGGTGGCACCGGCTGCGGAAATTGCAGCCGCATTCAGGGGCAGGCCCATCGTTCTTTGCGGGTCGGGGGCTACCGCCGTCCGGGAAGCGGGAGACGCTAACTGGCGAATCATTCACCAGCTCGCCGCAGCCGATATCGAATTCTATGCAAGACTGGCGAAAGATCGCCATGACGCGCGCATCCGCCCCGAACCGCTTTACCTTCGACCAGCAGATGCAAAGCCGCAGCACGGATTTGCAATTCCGAGGGTTTGACGCCAACACTTCGCCATGAGGCGGAGAACACAGATCAGGACTTGCTGTTTGCCTGCGGTTTTCATACCAATCCGGCAATGGCAAAGTTGAAAACGGGTTGGCAAGGCTTGCAATGATCTGGAAATTCTGGCGCAAGCCCACTTTTTTCATTGAACCCGCCAGCGAGGGCGACTTGCAGGCGCTTGCCGATATTCATGCGGCCGGCTTTTCCGAGACCTGGGATGAGGATGCGATTGCGGGACTGGCTGCATCAAGGGGCATGATCTGCCTGGTGGCACGCCCCGATTCGGCAAGGGAGGAACCGGCAGCTTTCGTGCTGGTTCGAAACAGTGGCGAGGAAGCCGAGATCATCACGATTGCAGTGGCCCCGCAATGGCGCGGCTGTGGTGCCGGACGCGCGTTGATGGATCATGTCGTGCGCCACTTGCAGGCGGAGCGCGCCCAGAAGCTCTTTCTCGAAGTCAATGAGCAAAACAGGGCCGCGCTTGCTTTGTACAAGGCTCTCGGTTTCCGCCAGGTCGGAACCCGCAAGGGCTACTACAAGTCCAATGCCTCGAAGGCCGCCGGGGCCAGCAATGCGCTGGTGATGGAGCTCAGCCTTGCGTGATCCTGCCAGACGGAATCGGGGATTGAACCTGCAGCACGGGGTTCAGCCATGATTGCCTGGCTTCGCCTTTGTTTTGTTGCGGTCTGTGTCCTTGGCATGACCATCCTTCTTTCACCCGTACAGCTGGTGGCCATGAAATTCTCCAAGCCGCTATCGCGAAGACTGCCAATGATCTGGCATCGCATTGCACTCTGGCTGATCGGGACGCGGGTGCATGTAAGCGGCCAAAGCCCGAAAAAGCGGCCACTCCTGATTGTTGCCAATCATGTATCGTGGTCGGACATCCTCATCCTTGGCAGCGTCATGGAGCTGTGTTTCATTGCCAAGGCCGAGGTGCGCAGCTGGCCGGGCATTTCGGTTCTCGCGATGCTGCAGCGCACCGTGTTTGTGGACCGCGAACGCAGGCATGACAGCGCCAACCAGGCCAATACCATTGCGGCCCGGCTGACCGAGGGCGATGCCATGGTGTTGTTTGCCGAAGGCACCACCGGTGACGGGACCAGGGTGGCACAATTCAAGTCGGCGCTGTTTGGTGCGGCACAGGCGGCGTTGCGCGATTCGCATCTCGAAGGCGTTACGATCCAGCCCGTTGCCCTTGCCTATACCCGTCTGTTCGGGATGCCGCTCGGGCGGTTCCACCAGAACCGGGCAAGCTGGCCGGGTGATGTGGCTTTGGGTCCGCATCTGTTGCGCTATCTTCTCGACGGTGCTTACGATGTTGAAGTGGTATTTGCGCCCGCGATGGAATTTACCCGGGAAACCGGGCGCAAGCAGATCGCTGCTGCCACCCACGAGAAAGTCCGGATCGCCTTTGCGTCTGCCATGCGGATGCGGGAGCCGCAGTGAAGAAAAGCCTGCAAGCTTGAACTGGCGGGTCGGCGGGGCTAGAAGGCAGCCAGACCGTTTCAGGTTTCGCGTCATTGAGGACAGGAAGCCAAGCAACATCATTGCGGACAATTGAATGAATGTTCCAGCCAAGACCGGCATAACGCCAGCAGCAATGCGCAAGGTCTATGTAAAGACCTATGGCTGCCAGATGAATGTCTATGACAGCGAACGCATGGGCGATGCCCTGGCGCGCGACGGATATGTTGCGACAGACACGCCCGACAATGCAGACCTGATCGTGATCAATACCTGCCATATCCGTGAAAAGGCTGCAGAGAAGGTCTATTCCGAACTCGGACGCATGCGCCAGATCAAGGAGCGCCGGGAAGTCGAGGGGCAGAAGACGGTGATTGCGGTTGCGGGCTGCGTGGCCCAGGCGGAAGGCAATGAAATCATCAAGCGCTCGCCTGCAGTGGATCTGGTGGTCGGTCCGCAAAGCTATCACCGGCTCGGGCAATATGTGAGTGATGCCGCTGAAGGAAAGCGTGTTGTCGCCACGGATTTCGCCATCGAAGACAAGTTTGGCGAATTGCCACCCGCGACAAGGGCACAGATACGCAATCGCGGTGTTGCTGCCTTCCTTACCATCCAGGAGGGCTGCGACAAGTTCTGCACCTTCTGCGTTGTTCCCTATACACGCGGAGCCGAAGTATCGCGCAACGCGAGGCAAATCCTTGATGAGGCACAACGCCTTGCCGATTCAGGGGTGCGTGAGGTCACGCTTCTTGGCCAGAACGTCAATGCCTGGCATGGTGCAGGCAGTGACGGCATGGAAATGCGACTTGGCGACCTGCTTGCCAGCATCAGCGAAATATCCGGCATCGAACGTCTGCGCTACACGACGAGCCATCCCATCGACATGGAAGACACGCTGATCGAGGCGCACCGCACATTGCCGAAGCTGATGCCCTATCTGCATCTACCTGTGCAGGCCGGCTCGAACCGGATTCTCAAGGCAATGAATCGCAGGCATGACCGCGACTATTATTTCGATCTGGTCGAACGAATTCGGGCTGCCAATCCCGATATCGCACTATCGGGCGATTTCATCACCGGTTTTCCCGGTGAGACCGAAGCCGATTTCGAGGATACGCTGTCGCTGATCCGACGGGTGAAATATGCCTCGGCTTTCTCGTTTCGCTATTCGCCGCGGCCCGGAACACCGGGGGCAGACATGGCAAACCAGATCGATGAAGACGTGCGGGCCGAGCGGCTTGGAAGGTTGCAGAGACTGATTGCCGAGCAGCAATTCGAGTTCAACAAGACGCGCGAAGGCATGGAAATGCGGGTCCTCATTGAAAAACCCGCAAAATATGAAGCGCAGGTGATGGCGCGTTCACCCTGGTTGCAACCGGTCATACTGCCGGATACGGCAGGAAAGATCGGCGACATCGTCAATGTGAAGATCGTTTCGGCAGGTCCCAATTCCCTGGCAGGTGAACCGGTGTGACGAAACCGTTCCGCAAGGGGGTTTTCCGTCATCGATATGAAGCATATGCTGGTTCAAAGTGCAGAGCGAATCACCAACTGTCATTGTGGCCCGCGAGCCATTGGAGAATGCTTGTTGAACGCACATGAAAAGGCCGTGAAATCCAGGTCTTCATCCTCCGACCTTGAACAGCTTGTGCTGTCTTTCGACAACAATCGCCTTGCAACCCAGCTTTTCGGACAATTCGACGAACATCTTGCCATGGTTGAGACCCAGCTGGGCGTGGACGCAACCGCGCGCGGCAACCTGGTCGAGATCAAGGGGCCGTCGGGATCGGTAAGGCGCGCCAAGATTGCGCTCGACCATCTCTATGCCCGTCTTGAAGCAGGCGAGACGCTCGAAAAAGGTGACGTTGACGGCGCGATCCGCATGGCTCTTGCCGATGACCAGCTTTCCCTGCCAACGCTCGAAAAGGGCAGCAGGATCGCAATGGCGCAGATCGGCACCCGCAAGAAAGTCATCCAGGCCCGAACCCAGACGCAGGATGCCTATATCCGGGCCATGGACCGATGCCAGCTGGTATTTGGCACCGGTCCGGCCGGAACGGGCAAGACCTATCTCGCGGTTGCCTTTGCCGCTTCGCTGCTGGAACGCGGTGCCGTTGACCGGATCATCCTTTCGCGTCCCGCTGTCGAGGCCGGGGAAAGGCTCGGCTTCCTTCCCGGCGACATGAAGGAGAAGGTCGATCCGTATCTGCGTCCGCTCTACGATGCGCTTTATGACATGATGCCGGGCGACAAGGTCGAGCGCGCCATCACCTCCAATGTCATCGAGATCGCGCCGCTTGCCTTCATGCGTGGTCGCACGCTCGCCAATGCTGCCGTCATTCTCGATGAGGCGCAGAATACCACTTCAATGCAGATGAAAATGTTCCTGACACGGCTTGGGGAAAACTCGCGCATGATCGTGACGGGAGACCCGAGCCAGGTGGATCTGCCCGTCGGCCAGACATCCGGACTTGTCGAGGCACTGGCCATCCTCAACGACATTGAAGGGGTTGCCAAGATTGCCTTCAAATCCAGCGATGTAGTGCGTCACAAGCTTGTGGAAGCGATCGTCAACGCCTATGAAGCCCATCCGCGCCCGCAACCGGTGCCGAGGCCGGCGCGTTTCAGGGATAACGGGTAATTTCAGGTGCAAGCGCAAATCGATATCGACGTTCGTTGCCAGGGATGGCCGGACGAGGCAAGCCTGACGGAAACCATACATGCAAGCGTTACTGCGGCCACTGAAACGGCAGGTCTGCAATTCCCAGACGGCGCAGAGCTGAGCCTGGTTTTTACCGGGGATGCAGACATGCAGGAAATCAACCGGCAATGGCGCGGCATCGACAAGCCGACCAATGTGTTGTCATTTCCCGGCGATGACATTCAGCCTGGCGAAGCGGCGGGACAGATGCTTGGCGACATTGTTTTTGCGCTGGAAACACTGCAGCGCGAGGCAAGGCTTGAAGACAAGCTTTTCGATCACCATTTGCGACATCTCGTCGTTCATGGATTCTTGCATCTTTTCGGCTATGATCACATGACTGATGAAGATGCGCGTGTCATGGAAAATCTCGAACGTGATGCGCTGGCCCGCATGGGAATTGAAGACCCGTATGCCGGTGAGGCATGAGCGGCAATGGTGTGATCGACAAGGGTAGTATGAACAATTCCGACAGTATTGCTGCCGAGCAGCCGGACAATCATGGCGACAGCGACCCTTCGAGTAGCAGTCCCGAAGCCTCACAAGGCTCCAACCTTCCAGTCCCCTTGGGTAGCGTTGCCGTAGAACCGCGCAAGCAGGGTTTCTTCGCCTGGCTGTTTTCGCGCCAGCGTCGAAACACGTCCAGCATACGTGATGACCTTGCAGACGCCCTGTCCAGCAATGCCCGTGGCCTGCATGCCTTTTCCGCAGAGGAAAAGCAGATGCTCAACAATATCCTGCGGCTGCAGGATATCAGGGTCGAGGATCTGATGATCCCGCGCGCAGACATCGAAGCTGTCGAGATCAACATACCGCTGGGCGAACTGCTGAAACTGTTCGAGGAATCAGGCCATTCGCGCATGCCCGTCTATGACGAATCGCTCGACGACCCGCGCGGCATGGTTCACATCCGCGATATCGTTGCGCATATCACCAAGGCTGCGGCATTATCAAAGTCGGAAATCGCTGCACGCAAGCGCCATGTTGCTGCCAATCTCGATCTCAGGAAGGTCGGGCTCGACAAGCCGCTTGGCTCGCTCAAGGTGATCCGCAAAGTGCTGTTCGTGCCGCCCTCCATGCTGGCTGCCGACCTGATGGCGCGTATGCAGGCGACGCGAACACAGATGGCACTGGTCATTGATGAATATGGTGGAACCGAAGGCCTGGTCTCGCTGGAGGACATCGTCGAGGTGATTGTCGGCGATATCGAGGACGAGCATGACGACGATGAGGCACCGATGATCGTCGACAAGGGCGACGGTGTTTTCGTGATGGATGCCAAGGCCGAGCTGGACGATGTGGCGGAAGCCATGGGTAGCGGTTTTGATGTCGGCGAGCATGGCGAGGATGTGGACACGATTGGCGGGCTGATCTTCGCCATTATCGGCCGTGTTCCGGTTCGTGGCGAGATCATCGAGGCGCTGGGGCATGAATTCCGGGTGCTTGACGCCGACCCGCGACGTATAAAGCGCGTCGAGGTTTCCCCCGCGAAGCGCCGGAGGGCGCGCAAGACCATCGAGGTGCAGGCCTCGTGATCCGATTCCGCCCGCGTCACGCTTGACCCGGGCGAGATGAGGCTTATCCCTGTCGCGGCAAGCAAATAGGGTGATTCGCCCATGAGGCATCTGTGACAATATCTGCCGGGCTGGAGCGGCTCTCGGGCAAGTTCATCCTGCTTTGGGGCTGGAAGCGCGCCGGAGCAGCCTTTGCTGCGGGTGCAGTCAGCGCATTGGGTTTTGCACCATTCAACCTGTTCCCGGTGCTGTTTGCCACGATCCCGGTTCTGGTCTGGCTGATGGATGCCACTGCCGCAGATCCGAGCCAGGGAATGCTTTCGCGGATTTCCGGGTTCTTTCGAACCGGTTGGTGGTTCGGCTTCGGATTTTTCCTCGCAGGCCTGTGGTGGGTCGGCAACGCCTTCCTGGTGGAAGCCGACGAGTTTGCCTGGATGCTGCCAATCGCGATCACGGCACTGCCGGCCGCACTGGCCATGTTCACGGGGCTTGCAACTGCGGTCGCAGGAATTTTCTGGCGCGACGGATGGGGGCGGCTGGTGCTGCTTTCGGTTTGCCTTGCAGGAAGCGACTATCTGCGTGGCACGCTGTTTACCGGATTTCCATGGAATGTCTTCGGCTATGCCGCAATGCCGGTTCCGGTGTTGATGCAAAGCGCGGCCCTGATTGGCACCTATGGTGTTGGCCTGCTGGCGCTGATGGTATTCTCGCTGCCAGCAGCCCTTGCAACGCCGCTTCAGGTGCGTGGCAAGGGCTGGAAGCTGCATGCCTGGCTGTGCCTTCTTCTTGGTCTGGCCCATCCGGCCTATGGCGCTTGGGTCCTTTACGCCAATCCGCAGCAGGCGGCGACGGCAAATCGCGTCCGTATCGTGCAGCCTGCCATCGACCAGTCGATGAAATGGTCGCCCGAATCGGAAGCGGATGTTTTTAAGACACTTCTTGATCTATCGACATCGACAGGCAAGGAGGGCGAAACCCTTTCCGGTTCACGGCTGCTGATCTGGCCGGAATCAGCGTTTCCCTTTGTCCTTACCGAGCGGCGGGATGCCATTTCAGCGCTTGCTGCCATGATCCCTGACGGGACCAAACTGGTGGCCGGTGCCCTGCGGGTCGAAAAGCCCGCACCCGGTGCCAGCCGCGAACGCGTCTTCAATTCAGTCTTTGTGATTGACGCCAATGGCGAGATTGTCGGTGCATCCGACAAGACTCATCTGGTGCCGTTTGGCGAATATCTGCCATTCGAGCCTGTAATGGCCAGCCTTGGCATCGAACAACTCACGCATCTGCGCGGCGGGTTCGAGGAAGGCACCATGCGGCAGTTGCTGGATGGCGGGGAAGCAGGAAAATTTCTGCCGTTGATTTGCTATGAAGCGATATTTCCCGGCCAGGCCGTGCCTGCCGGCATTCGCCCGGACTGGTTGCTCAACCTGACGAATGATGCCTGGTTCGGTTTTTCGCCCGGTCCCTTTCAGCATTGGCAGCAAGCCCGAATTCGCGGTGTCGAGGAAGGCCTTCCGGTGGTTCGGGCTGCCAATGACGGCATCAGTTCGATCACCGACGCGCAGGGAAGAATTGTTGCGAAACTGGGATTGGGTGAGCGGGGAATTCTCGACGCGACCATTCCGGAATTAAGAATTCTTACATTATACTCACGTTACGGAAACCTGATTCCCGGCGGCATGTTATTGTTTTTGTTTGTAATTTCACTTTTCGGGCGGCAAAAGGTTACAAATCGTCCCCATTGACACTTTTTGGTTGTCGGGCGCATTATGCAAGGCCCTTGGATTTTCGCGGATATCGCCAGGTCGGGGGTGCACTGGAAGTGAGAGCCGGTGCGAAATCCCACACCGACAATTGTCGTCTGGCTCGCCAGCCGGCGTCAAGCAGTCGAAACCCACATCGCGAATCTGAATATTGCGGAGTTCGCGCAATAAAAGAGAAAAACCAATGGCTGAAAAGAAAAAGCCCAATCCGATTGATATTCATGTCGGAAGCAGGGTTCGCCTGAGGCGGACCATGCTGGGAATGAGCCAGGAGAAGCTCGGCGAGCATCTCGGGATCACATTCCAGCAAATCCAGAAATATGAAAAGGGTGCGAACAGGGTTGGTGCAAGCCGTTTGCAGGAAATAGCGCGGGTACTCAATACACCTGTGTCGTTTTTCTTTGAGGATTCACCGGGGGGAACCAACAACCAGGAAGGTTTTGCCGAGACAGAGGCGGCAAATTATGTTGTCGACTTCCTTTCCAGTTCCGAAGGCTTGCAACTCAACCGTTCGTTCGTGAAGATCAAGGACCCCAAGGTCAGGCGCAAGATCGTTGAAATGGTCCGTGCCCTGTCTGACGAGGACGAATAGTTCCACATTGTGTAGCAAAGGACGCTCTTGACCTGTTGGGTTCCGTCTGCAAAAGACGGGCGGTCAAAGTTCGGGAGCGTCCCTGCAGCCTCCCAAGTCAATTCAGGAGGCGGCATGCCACGCGCAGACTATCTTTTTACAAGTGAATCCGTGTCCGAGGGCCATCCCGACAAGGTGTGCGACCGGATTTCAGACGAAATCGTGGATCTGGTCTATCGGGAAGCCAAGAAAACCGGCGTCGATCCGTGGTCTGTGCGCATTGCGGCAGAAACACTGGCGACCACCAACCGCGTGGTCATTGCCGGAGAGGTGCGCGTTCCGCCATCGCTCGTAAAGACCGACAAGAACGGCAAGGAAGTCATCAATCCGGCCAAGTTCAAGTCAGTAGCCCGCAAGGCGATCCGTGACATCGGTTATGAGCAGGACGGTTTCCACTGGAAGACCGCAAAGATTGATGTGTTGCTGCACTTCCAGTCTGCCCATATCGCGCAAGGCGTCGACAATGCAGCCGACCAGCAGGGATCGGAAGGCGCGGGCGACCAGGGCATC
>JAGRLM010000001.1 GCA_020441795.1 Nitratireductor sp. | reverse complement strand
GTGATGCGGCCACCCCAGACAAGGCGACGGGTTTCACCCTGCCCCACCAGCCTGTAATAGTCGCCCGCGCGCCTCGTATCACCAATACAGCCGGTGAAGCGGATGGCTTCGTCGAATTTTTGCGAGCGCGCACTGACCACATAGGTCGAGACCGGCAGGATGGACTGGTTGATCCTGCTGACCGGGCCGCCATAGGCACTAGTGGCGACAACAATATTGCTGCTGCGAACCATGCCCTTCCTGGTTTGCACCTGCCATATTCCGCGCTCACCCGACACAGCGACTGCGCGGCTGTGCTCGAAAATCCTTACACCTGCCTGGGCAGCCAGTTCCCCAACCAGCCCGCAATACCGCAAGGGATGGATGTGAAACGGACCCATGTCTAGAAGACCAGCATGATATCTGTCGCTGGAGACATGGCTGGCCAATTCAGACTTCGACAGAAATGTCTGCATGGCACCGTAATCGCGGGCAAGCCGTTCGGCACGCATTTCCAGTGAGGCAAGGTCCGCGTGCCGGATCATTTTCAGCCAGCCCTGCCCCTGGATGATGTCATCGCGCCCGCTGCTGCGAATGGTGTTGCGGACATATCCGACACCCTCGGTGCTCAGGCGATACAATGCACGGGCACGATCAAGGCCCAGCTTTTCCTCGATCGCGAAGATCGATTCGGCAAAACTTGCCGACACGAAGCCACCATTGCGGCCCGAAGCACCCCAGCCGATGCGCTCCGCTTCGAGCAGGATCACGGATTTGCCGCCCCGCGCCAATTCGAGCGCGGAAGTCAGCCCAGCAAGGCCGCCGCCTATGACGCAGACATCAGCGGTCAAACTGGCATTCAACGGTTCATGAACGGGCAATTTTCCCGCTGTTTGCGAATAGAAACCAGGGACATGGCCTGTCGCACCATTATCCAGTGCGGATGAGGTTGGGCTGTTCATCGTGTCTCCCGGTTTGCAGTCAAGATTTCTGGCCTGCCATTATCGAATTGTCCAGCCGTTGCGAAGCCGTGCAAGGAAAAGATGGCACGGCCTTGCCCTTTGACCACACCTTGTTTACCCCTAGTGCCACAACCGCAGGCTAATCGGGGCCCAGATGCTGAGACTGTATCTCCTTCGCCACGCAAAATCGTCCTGGGCAGAACCCGGCAAACGCGACATTGATCGCAAGCTGAATGCACGCGGAGAAGCGGACCTGCCCAATATCGCTGCATTGATGAAGAGCCGCAATTGGGTGCCCGCCCATGTCTATTGCTCCGATGCTGTGCGCACCCGGCAGACACTGGCCGGCATCGAGGGCAGTTTCCTTCCGCGTGCTGCGATCAGTTACGAACCGGAGCTGTATTCCGGCGACACAGAATCCTATATGCGGTTGCTGATCGACCATCGCGGCACAGCCCCGCTGATGATTGTCGGGCACAATCCCACCTGTGAAGCACTGGCAATGCAACTTGCAAAAGACGGTGATGGCGGGGCGCTGAAAACGCTTGCAATGAAGTATCCAACGGGCGGACTTGCTGTTTTCGATCTCGACATACCCACCTGGAGCGAATTGAAACCGCATTGCGGCCATCTGGTCGATTTCGTCATTCCGCGCGAACTGTAAGCCGTAGTCGGCAAATTCAATCGAGGCGCGGTTTTGCGTTTGGCGTTGCCAGTCACCATATGTGAAAAAACGGTCGGGTCGAAAGACCATCAACCCTTGGGGCGCGAATTCCAGTTTGACCAGAATCACGACATTTTCCGATGATGCGCTGATCGCGCTCGACAACATCGCCGATTTCGCCGGCAATCTGGTGACTCCAACCGTTAGGCTGGGCGTTACCGGATTGTCGCGGGCGGGCAAGACCGTTTTCATTTCGGCGCTGGTACACAACATCATCCATGGCGGCCGCCTGCCATTGTTCACGCCGGTGAGTTCGGGACGAGTGAAAGCTGCGGCGCTCAAACCCCAGCCGTCAATGGAACTGCCCCGCTTCCAATATGAAGAGCATATCAGGACCCTGGTCGAAAAGCGCGAATGGCCCAATTCGACCCGCTCAGTCGCGGAATTGCGGCTCAGCATCGAATATGAATCTGCAAGCATGTGGAACCGGGCATTCGGATCGGGTCGGCTGAATATCGATATCGTGGATTATCCGGGCGAATGGCTGCTTGACCTGCCGCTGCTTGGCATGAGCTACGAGGAGTGGAGCGAGCAGGCAATTTCACTGTCACGCAAGGGCAACCGCTCAAAGCTTGCGGGGAAATGGCATGCGCTGCTGCAGAAAACCGACCCGGATGACAAGGCTGACGAGCTTGTCGTGCAGGAAATGGCGGAAGCATTCACGGCATATCTGCGGGCTTGTCGCGAAGACAGCACGGCGCTTTCCACACTGCCTCCCGGCAGATTCCTGATGCCGGGCGACCTCGATGGGTCTCCCGCACTCACGTTTGCTCCACTTGAACTGTTGCCGGAAAAGGGTCTTGCACGAGACAGCCTCGCCTCCATGATGCGCGAGCGCTATGAGGCATACAAGTCAGTGGTGGTGAAGCCGTTTTTCCGCGAACATTTTGCCCGGCTTGATCGCCAGATTGTGTTGGTGGATGCGCTCAACGCCATCAATGCCGGTCCCGAGGCGGTGGCTGATCTGGAAACAGCACTGGGTGACATCCTGGCCTGTTTCCGGACCGGTAGCAGCAATATCCTGTCGAGCCTGTTTGGACCGCGCATCGACCGAATCCTCTTTGCCGCGACCAAGGCAGATCACCTGCACCACGAGAACCATGATCGGCTGGAAGCGCTGCTTTCGCGTCTGGTCGCAAGGGCGTCCGAGCATTCCAGATATACCGGTGCGCGTGTCGAGGTCCTGGCGCTGGCAGCGGTGCGTGCCACACGCGAGGCATTTGTCCATGAAGGCAAGGACAAGCTGCCCGTCATTCTCGGGACCCCGATGAAAGGCGAGACAATCGATGGCGAGGTGTTTGACGGCAAGACCGAGACGGCAGTGTTTCCCGGTGACCTGCCGGATGATCCTTCCGTATTCCTGCAGGCGGAGCGCGCTTCGGATGTTCCCGATCTGCGCTTTCTGCGCTTTCGACCGCCGGCAATCGAAACCGGCGCTGGAGGTATCAAGCTGTCGCTACCGCATATCCGGCTCGACCGTGCGCTGGAATTCCTGCTCGCAGACAAGCTTTCCTGAGCCCTGAAGCCATCAAGCCGAGAGTATCGCCACCGATGAAACAAGAAAACCGAAAGCCGCGAGCGATCCGCATCGAAGCCGAGGCCGAGATTTCGGAAAAACCTGCCACGGCGAAACCATCAGCAACGAAGTCGCGCAAGCCGCGAAGCATTGATAGCGTTTCACGACTGGAGATATTGCCGGACACGGCTGTGAACGGCGCCATTGAGGCGCTTGATCCGCCGCTTCCCATACCGCCAAAGCGGCGATTTTCATGGGCAACGGTTCTCCTGGCAGCGCTTGGCGGGCTGGTTTCGCTGGCGGCAGGACTTGCCGTTGATCAGCTGGTTCGTGACCTCTTCGAGCGCAATAGCTGGCTTGGCTGGGCGGCAGCCGTGCTGGCCGGGCTTGTTGTGCTCGCCGCATTGGCAATCGCCGTGCGCGAAGTTGCCGGCATCATGCGATTGCGCGCCATTCACCAGCTTCGCGAGAATGCGCTTTCGGCATGGTCACAGGATGACAGCAGCGCGGCGCGCTCCATCGTCAAACAGGTGGAGAACCTGTACTCCAGTCGTATAGATACGCAGGCGGGTCGCACAGAAATCGCACGCCACCACGACGAGGTCCTTGATGGTCGCGACCGTATCGAACTGGCTGAGCGCCAGATCCTGCTCCCGTTGGATGCACGCGCGCGGGCCATGGTGATGGATTCGGCGAAACGTGTGTCGGTGGTAACTGCAGTCAGCCCTCGTGCGATAGTCGATCTTGCCTTCGTGCTGATGG
>JAGRLM010000248.1 GCA_020441795.1 Nitratireductor sp. | reverse complement strand
GCCACGCGATGGGTGAAATCGGGACTGTCGACCAGAACCACGATATCCGGTTTGACGCGCGCAATATCATCAGCAGTTTGCCCGATGCGCTTCAGGATCTGCGGCAGCCGGGCAACGACGGCAGAGATCCCCATCACGGAAATCGTTGAAACATCAAAAAGGCTTGAAAGTCCAAGCGCCTGCATTCGATGGCCGCCAAGACCATGAAATTGCACCGAGGGAACCCTTCTGGCCAGCGCTTCCATGATCCTGGCACCCAGAGCATCTCCCGATTCCTCACCGAGAACGAAATAGACGCTCAGACCTTGCCGGGCATCAGCCATTGCTGTTTGCCTTGCCCAGATCGCTGGCGGATGCGCCAAAAATGAAGATGCCCGATTTTCTTGCCAGATCGAGCGTTGCTTCCTTTTCCAGGATGATCGAATGGCCTGCCTCGATGGCAATTCCCCTCAAGCCCGCGCGCAATACGCCCTCCACGGTCCTGGGGCCAATCGCAGGCAGATCAGCGCGAATATCCTGACCCGGCTTCATGGTCTTGACCAATACGCCGTGCTTTCCTTCAACCGGCATCCTGCCTATTTCACGCATCCGGACAATGCGGGACAGCATCTCATCGGTTCCCTCGACCCCCTCGATCGCGATCACCCTGCCCGCTTCCGCAATTGCAGCCTGGCCAATGTCGAACTGGCCGACCGCCTTGCAGACTTCGAAACCGAGCCGGATATTCTCCATTTGCCGGGAAGCCGGGCGCTTGCCCGCAATGGCACCGGCACCAGCCAGCAGGCCGGGCGCAATCTGATGCGCGCCTACAATCGAGATGCCATGTCCCTCGAACAGTTTCATCAGGCCTGACAGAACAGTATTATCGCCACCGACCATGAAGCCGAGAATCTTGGGAAGTGCCTTGATGGCACCCCAGTCGAGCTTGAGCTCCATCATTTCCGGGCGCTTGTGGATGCCACCTGCAAAAACAACCTCGCGGATGCCCAACTCCGCAAGGCGATCGAGCAAATGGCCGAATTGGCCCCATGAAAGGATTTCCACCGGATGGCCGGCTATGACCGACTCCGCCTCGCCCTTTATCCCGAAAAGATACGGAGAACGCCCGGCCGCCAATGCACCATTCAGGATTTCACCCGGCAAGCCCCCATAGCCGCAGATCAGGGCCAGATCATGCCTGGTCCCGCTCGCGGGATGTTGCGCCGGGCCTTCCATCGTCAGCCTTCGCGGCCATTCCGCGGAGTGCAGAATGCCCTGTCACCGCCCTTGAGGATGAAATCGCGGATCATCGCAACGACAGGATCGGCAGCAAGCTCCGGATCAAGCCCGCCAACCAGTTCCTGCAGCGGCTTTTCACCGGAAAACATTTCCTTGAACGCGCGGCGGGTATTGTGAATGCTTTCGCGCGAAATCCCCGCACGCTTCATGCCGATCAGGTTCAGTCCACCAAGATAGGCGCGGTTGCCGAGCGCCATTCCGAACGGGATGACGTCATTTTCGACCCCGGCCAGACCGCCGACAAATGCATTATTGCCGATCCGGCAGAACTGGTGGATTCCCGCACCACCGCCAATGATCACATGGTCGCCAACCTTGCAGTGCCCGGCGAGCATGACATTGTTGGAAAACACCACACCATTGCCGAGGACGCAATCATGACCAACATGCGAACTGGTCAGGAACACGCAGCGGTCACCTACGATTGTCACACCTTCGTCGCCCGCAGTTCCCGGGTTCATCGTCACATTTTCGCGGATCATGCAATCCGCGCCAATGCGCAACGAATTTTCCTCACCACGATATTTGAGGTCCTGCGGCTCATGCCCGATCGAGGCAAAAGGCCATATGCGGGTGCGCGGCCCGATACTCGTATTGCCGGCAAGGCTGACATGGGAAATGAGTTCTACCCCATCTCCCAGCACAACTCGCGGACCGACGTGACAAAAGGGGCCAATACGAACGCCTTTGCCCAACTGCGCCCCGTCTTCCACGATTGACGACGGGTGAATGCTGCTTGTCATCAGGAATTTTCCTCAGGAATTACCATCATCGCGCTGATCGTGGCTTCCGCTACCTTGTGCTCATCCACGAAGGCATTGCAGGCGAATTTGAAAATGTTTCCACGTTGCTTGAGCTTTTCAACCTTCAAATGGAGCACATCGCCAGGAACCACAGGCTTGCGGAATTTCGCACCATCAATGGTCATGAAATAGACCAGCTTGCGAACGCCATCGCGGTGTTTGTGGGCCACGATTGCCCCGCAGGTCTGTGCCATGGCTTCAACGATCAACACACCCGGCATGATCGGCTCACCAGGGAAATGACCGGTGAAATGCGGTTCGTTGAAGGTGACATTCTTGATGCCGGTGGCGGACACATCGTCCCGTATATCGACAATCCTGTCGATCAACAAAAATGGATATCGGTGTGGCAGAAGCTTGAAAAGCTCCGTGACTTCAAGGCGCCCCAGCGCAGTCGTATCACTCATTCTTCTCTCTTGCCCCCTGCCTTCGAATTCTCGACCATGTCCTTGAGCAACATGTTCATCTTGACCCAGTCCCGCACGGGCTGTGCGGGATATCCGATGACCTTCGATCCGGGTGCAAGGTTCATGTTCACACCAGACCCACCACCGATCTGCGTGCCGTCACCAACCTTGATATGGCCCACAACGCCGGTTTGACCCGCGACCACAACATAGTCACCAAGCGTCGCACTACCAGCAACACCGGCAAGGCCGACAATCACGCAATGGCGACCAATCACCACGTTATGGCCGATCTGCACAAGATTGTCGATCTTGGTTCCCTCGCCGATAACCGTGTCACGATTGGACCCGCGATCAATGGTCGAATTGGCTCCAATTTCCACACGATCCTGGATAAGCACGCGGCCAATCTGCGCAATCTTCTGGTGTCCCCCGGGACCCATGGCAAAGCCGAAACCATCCTGACCGATGCGCACACCTGGATGAATGATCACATTGTCGCCAATAAAGGCATGGGTGACAGAAGCGTTGATCCCGATCGTGCATCCACGCCCGATCTGCACATTCTCTCCGATCACTGCATTGGCAAGAATTCGGCTCCCCCGGCCGATGGCTGCTCCCTTGCCGATCACTGCACCGGCCTCGACTATCACATTGTCTTCAAGCAGCACACCATCGCAAATATGCGCCTTTGGGGATATCCCGGTCTCACCAGTTACAGGTTGGGGAACCGCTGCTGAGGGATACAGCATTTCCAGCGCTGTGGCATAGGCCTTGTATGGCTGGTCATTGACCAGAACCTGAACATGTGATGGCAGTCTGTCGGCATATTTCGGACTGCAAAACACCGCCGAAGCCTGCGTGGATTCGACATGCTTTACATATTTCGGATTGTCGATAAACGATATTGCCCCGATCGGAGCCGACTCGATTGGGCCGGCGGTTTCGATGACCACGTCATCCGAACTGCCCTCGCGCAATACCGACCTGGTACGCAACGCGATCTCGGACAATCGCCTTGGATGCACGGTGAAAAAACCTGGCTGGCTCATGATTTCCGCCTGACTTCGTTGGCTGTTTGCAGCTTGTTCATCCTAGAGCGTTTCGTCTTTCCATGGAAACGGGATAACACGGCTTTCCAAATCAAAATGGCTTCGCATCCAGGAATTTTCCGGCACAAACACAAGCCAAATAACTTTTGACAAAAAAACAGGGAGCCGATTGGCCCCCTGATTTCATTTCCGGACCTTTCAGGTCAGAAATTTGTGCTGATCCCGAAATTGAATTCGCGGGTCTTGTCCCAATCCGCCTTGGCAATCGGGAAGGCATAATCGAAACGCAACGGTCCGAAAGGTGATGCCCAAAGGATCGATGCACC
>JAGRLM010000247.1 GCA_020441795.1 Nitratireductor sp. | reverse complement strand
TGATGCGGCCCGCCGCATAGTCGATATCCATGACCGAATCGATCACCGCACAGGAATTCGACGACGGGTCCTTGAGGATGTAGGAAATCGTGTTGGTTGGCGCGTCAAAAAACGCGACGACTTCCGGCTTGACTGATGTGTCGGGGGTAAAGGGAAGTTCTGCGCTCATCTTCTGCTCCTTGGTCGAAATTCTTGTCACTGATTTAGGTAGAAACCTGAAAATCTCAATTGGCATTCATCTCAGCCTGACAATCCCGTTTCCAACACCCCAGCGATGGAAATCATATATATTAGCATATTCTAAAATTAAAGACCCAAGCGAAAAAACCGCGGTATTTTTTCTCAAACTGCGACAAACTGCCGTTCAGATCAGCAAGGTAGTGCCAGACTGGCCAGGCTGGCGCTGATTGTAGATGGTTTCGAGGAAATTCCACAATTCATAGCGAATTTCCGGCGGCGCACCTTCGGTTTCGCCAGCGATGAAATCGGCGAAGGTAAATCCTGGTGCCTCGATGAATTCGCGCGCCGCAAGGCTTAGTGCCGGCAAGACCAGATCCCGGTCCTTGCGGATATTGAGGTAATCCGCCGCTGCGGCCGGAATATGCAGCATGTCGCCCACGGCGTCATTTCGCACGATGACGAATTCGCTGGTCCTCAGCCGTTCCTGCACCCGCCGCGCGGCGGACAGCGTTGCGAGCGAACGGTCGATCAGGAAGAACACCGCAACGCCGATGCCCGCTTCATTGGCACCTTCATCAAAGCGGATATCGTGAAATATATTGAAGAACTTGTCGAGCAGGCTCGACTGCAGGTCTATCACATAATTGTAGTACGGCTCGTTGATGATGGTGTCGAACAGCTTTACCTGGTCGCCGGTGCGGGTGATGTCGACAATCTGGCTGATGCCGGAAAACCATTGCGACAGACCGCCACCAGGCGTGTCGGTGTCGAAAATCCGGAGCCGTTCGGAATCGCGCAAAAGCAACGCATCGGCATAAAGGCGCGCAAACAGCGTCTTGCCGTTGCGCGCCTCATCCGAGCAGATGATATAGACATGGGTGCTGATGGCGCCCTCCGGGTCAGGCCGACGGGATCACGCCTGTGGTGCGTCTCCGCCAGGAGCCGTATTGCGAGCTTCCTCGATCACGGACTTGATCAGGTCAAGCCGCACGAATTCGGCGTTGAGATCGCTCAACCATTTGCGGACATAGCCACGCAACACGAATGAGAAATTGCCGGGTTCGCCACGGGCGTTCTTGTTGTTGATGAAGTCCGTGAAGGTGACGCCAGCCAGATCGACCTGCTCATAGGCCATTTCATTGAGCTTGGGCACGATGATCTCGCGCGCATTGGAAAGACCCGCGAAATACTTCTTGTAGGTCTTTTCATCCCATTCGAAGAAATTGGTCTCGTTGATGAAATTGCGCGCAATGATGTAGGAAAGGCCCTTGGTATATTTCGCCACTTCGCCCATCTCGTCCAGCGAGGCAATGGATGGACCAACGACATGGACAAGCCCCAGATTGAACTGGCCTGAACGCGCTGCATCGAGAACACCGATCTTGTCAAAGGTGTCGAGCGCTGTCGACAGATTGCCTGCCTTGAGATCGACAACCGTCACCTTCACGGCGGAGGAATCCATCGTGTCGAGGACCTTCATCTGGTCAGCGACATTGTGCAGATCAATGATTTCGGTAATGCCGGGATAGAAACGCTTCAGCGTGCCACGCGGATTTTCCGTGTCGAAGGCACGCGCCAGAATATTGCTGCGCGACAGGAAATCCAGCAAGGCGCGCGCCGTTGTGGTTTTGCCCACGCCACCCTTGTCTGCGCCTACCAGTATCAATGTTGGTTTCATGTCCTATCCCCAAAATGGGCCGGGATTTTCCCGGCTGTTACCGCAGCTTGTGCCGGAAGTTCAGTGGCCCGGGCCCCAAACAATGTCCGCTCATACAGTCCCTATAACCCGCTTCGCGGCAAAATTGAAGGGACCGCGAACAACGGCCCTCTGCATCTGCAATCATGCTGAATTTCAGTTGGCCGATATCGTTTTGGCATCCTCCGAAATGATCACCGGATTGCCTGAGCTGAAATCAAGTCGAAGTTGCATTTCCATCTGTCCGCCCTTGCCATTTCCACCTTGGTCATTGTTCACGGACCAGAAGACAATGCTGGACGCATCGCAATAGCGCGCACCGGAATTGCAATTCACCACAATATCTTCATTCGCACTGTTGTAGTAGCGGTTGGGCCAGCGGGTGAAAAGCCTAGACTTGTCCTTGACGATCCCGGCAATGCTGAACTGCTTGCCATAGAAATTCACATTGGGCGCGTATAGCGAATAAAGCTCGTTGACGGCCTGATTGGCTGGCATTGAAAGCGCTGCATTCAGCCGGTGAACGAACTGGCGCGACATCTGCTCCATTTGGGCAGTCTGATCGACCTGCGGCGTTGGCGCCGGCGGTGCTGCCGGCACGGTGGTTGACGTGTTGCGCTGCGTCGAATTTGCATTGTCAATGGATGCAATGAGGACTTCCGCCAGGTCCTTGAACGAGCCATTGGGGTATTTCTTCAGGTAAAGCCCGATCAGGTCCTTGTTGCCACTGTTCTTGACTGAATCCCAGAAGGCAAGTTCCACGCTCAATTCACCTGTTACAGGATCAGTCTGCGGCGGGGTCTGAGCCACGGGCGGCGCGGACGGGTTGCTGTCCGTAGTACCCAGGTCAGGTTTTCCCGCCAGGTAGAAGTCACCCGAAATCGCCTCATTCACCCATGGCACCTGCTTGTCGCCCGTCGCAGCCAGAACGTCCTGGCGCACCCGCCCCACCATCTGGCGGATTTCCAGACCAGGTTCGAGAATTCGCTTTGCCAGTGCGGTCGAGAATGGGCTGTTTGCCCCGCTGCCATCAAGCGCCACTTCACCGGGTGCAGCCGAAAACACCACCATGGTTCCCGCAGCCGAAGCATCAATCTTGGCAAGGCCACGCTTGGCTGAACGCGATATCGACCTTGGCAGCGGATTGTTCCTGCACGCGTCAAGGACGATCAGGCGGATGCGCGCATCGGAAAGCTCCATCAACTCGATCACGTCATCGATCTTAACCGCCGTCGATGGCAGGTCGCTGGATGCCTGTATATCGGCATCAACCGGCAACAACCAGTTGCGACCGGCGACCTCCAGGCCATGCCCGGCATAGAAGAACAGCGCCGTATCTGCGCCTTGCGCCCGACGTCCGAATTCGCTCATGCCATCCAGAATTGCCTTGTGGTCGCCATCCGTGATGGAAACAACATCGAAACCGAGCTTTGACAGGGAACCAGCCATTATTTTGGCATCATTGGCAGGATTGACCAGTTCTGGCGAATGTTGATAGGCGCCATTGCCGATGACCAACGCAACGCGCTTTGCGGCCTGTGCCCCGCCAACCAACGCAAGGAAAAGGCCTGTGATTGCCAGGACTGCGATTAACCTTGCCATTTTCATTCCTGTTTCTGCCTGCGCGCTGGACCCCATTCAAACGTAGGACAGACAGGCCTGTCTTGTCGAGGCCTGCCTTTCCATCATGGTTGATGGTGGAGGGTTCAGGGTCAGGACCTATGAACGCAGGATCTTTTTCGTCGAGCCAACTGCCTGGGCAATTCGGGCATAATGCGTCTTGCGCAATCCGCTGCTTGCCGAGCGCAACAATTTGGTCTCGGTTTCAGTGACGATGGCAGCCGCTTTTGCAGCGACTGCCTTGACCGCAGCCTTCTTCACCGCGCGATAGGTCTTTCCACCCTTGCGGATTGGCGCTGCGGCCTTGTCCTCGTTTTGCGAGACAAGACTGGAAAGGCTGCGGGAAGCCTTGTTCAACTCGCTCTGCGCTGTTGTGTAATCAGGCCGGTTGCCGGTAGCACTTGCAGCACTCTTGAAACCCTGCGCCAGGCAGTCGGCACGGTATTCAGCCGGCAGGGCCCCGCATTCGCGCTCGGCATCGCCAAGCCGCCTCGTGATCGCCGAAGTATGCGAATCCGAAAACGCCATCTGGAAGCTCTTTAGCCCGTCAATGGCTGTTGTCTCCTCAGGCACCAGCAATATCTGGCCAGGGGCCGATATCTGCGGCAGGTCCGAACCACCGGCATCAAGGGCGGCAAAGGTTGGCAGTGTATTGGCAAGCATGAATACCACCGCCATGGACACTTTTCCAATCAAGGACAGGTTCAACATTTTCATTTCAGTCTCCTTCATTCACTCAAGCCATAGGCTTTTCTCAAGGACCGCTTGGTCTGCGGTCCGAAATCCCCATCAATCGACCCATCATAGAAATCCTGTGCCGCCAGCTTGCGTTGCAGGGCGGAGCGCGTCTGCTCCTTGAACATCTTCGGATTGTCCGAAAGCTGCTGGAGCACATCTTCATTGCCGCTGCGCAGCGCCTCATACAGGAAACTGGCTGAATCTTCCGGTGTCTTTCCCGGCACCACACCATCGTCAATCAGCGCTGCATAGTTGAACATCGCTTCGGGATGGCGCAGCCTTGCTGCCCTCTCGAAAAATTCCAGCGCCCGCTTCTGGTCACGGACCACCCCTTCCCCGCCCTGGAAATGCAGGAAACCCAGATCGTTGATCGCATCGGCGAAATCCAGGTCCGCCGCCTTGCGGAACAGTTCGACCGCGCGCTTGACATCCTGCTTGACACCAATCCCCTGCTCGTAGAGCTTGCCGAGTTCAAACATCGCCTCCGGATCGCCCGCATCGGCGGCCCGCGTCAGCATGGAGGCAGCTTCCTCGGGGTTGAACCGCTTCTCATTTGCATCAAGCCGCATATAGGCAAGGCCCTTGAGCGCCCGCGTGTCACCATCTTCGGCA
>JAGRLM010000246.1:9735-12492 GCA_020441795.1 Nitratireductor sp. | reverse complement strand
CCAGGTGCGGCAACAATCGAAAGCTTTTCGTGGATGGCATATGCCTGCCGTGCGGCATCGAGCATGTGGTCCAGATCTGCCTGCTCAGGAAGCCGGTGCAGCGCTTTCATCGAGGTCGCCGCCAGCGGATAGACATGCGGATTGATACCGGTGGACAGATCGAGCCAATTGCTGCGCTCGCCTCCGAACTCTGCAATCGCCTTGTCAAGCGCACCGCCATGGTAGGGAACGGACATCAGGTCCCGCTCCGTTGATCGATCAGATGCATGTAGGAGCCGCTGACACTGCCCTTGACCAGCCCGAAAGTTCCAAGATCAACACCAAGCGCGTCGCTGGCCGAAAACAGCGCCTCACCCTCTTCCTTCAGGGCGACTGAATAGTGAAATTCATGCGCAGCAAATTGCTGCCCGGCAAATCTACCTGCAAGCGCCGTGACATTGCGATAGCCAAGATGCAGCTTGCGTCGGGCAAAGCTCGTTTCCAGCCGCAACAACCCGCACATCGCGTGGCGTTCGCCGGATGCATCTTCCAGTCCCTCGCCCAGCACCATATAGCCCCCGCATTCGCCAAATATGACAGCGTCCCGCTCCATGGCGTCCCGCATTGCTGTCTTGAAGCGATGCGCTGCTGCAATCGCTCCGGCATGGAGTTCTGGATAACCGCCTGGCAGGAATATGAAGCCGGCATTCGGGTTGGGTCCCTCATCGGCAAGCGGTGAGAAGAGGGAAATCTCTGCCCCTGCCCGGCGCCAGTCCTCAAGCTGATGCGGATAGATGAAGGTAAAGGCAGCATCCCTGGCAATCGCAATATGGTGCGCGGGAGGCGGGACGACAGCAATAGCGCCAGCCGGTTCGGCAATCGGCAAGAATTCCTTCCCGATCGCATCCAGATCAACACATCGGGAAACGATTTCAGCGGCTTCTGCGATAAAGGCCTCAATGCTGTCGATCTCGCCCGCCTGAACCAGGCCGAGATGCCGCTCTGGCAGATGCAATGCATCACTGCGGCGCACTGCGCCGAAAACCGGCATTCCAATCGCGGCCAGCGCCTCGCGCAACATCCCCTCATGCCGCTCGCTGCCGGTTCGGTTGAGAATGACGCCACAAATCCCCAATCCCGGGCGATGATCGCGAAAGCCGCGCACCAGTGCTGCAATGGAATGCGACTGCTTCTGTGCATCCACCACCAGCAACACCGGAATATCAAGCGCCTGCGCAAGATCAGCGGCGGAACCGGTGCCATCAGCTGCCCCATCGAAAAGCCCCATCATGCCTTCAATCAGCAGATGCGTTCCGGCATGGCGATTTGCCAAGTCCCGCAGCCGGTTCGGCTGCATTGCCCATGGATCGAGATTGAGCGGGGAATGGCCACTGGCAAGCGCATGAAAGCCCGGGTCGATGAAATCCGGCCCGGCCTTTGCGCCGCTGATTTCAAGACCGCGATCCTTGAGGGCGCGCAACAGGGCCAAGGTCAGCACAGTCTTGCCGCTGCCCGATTGCGGCGCGGCAACCAGCAGGCCCGACACGGTGGCAGCCATGCTCATCCCGCTTCCCGCTTGCCGCGCATTTCCAGCGGATCGGCAACGAGACTGCGTCCGGCGATTGCCCCCATCCAGTCCAGACCCTTTCGCAGGCGTACCGCCTCACCCACCACGATGATGGCGGGAGGCTGGAGGCCACTTGCCGCCACATCATCGATCGACACGCCAATATTTGTTTCCAGAACGATTTGCTCACTGGTCGTGGCATTGCAGACAAAGGCCACCGGTTCATCCATGCTTCTGCCTGCAGCCAGCAACTGCTCACGGATATTGGCCCAATGCTTCATCGCCATATACATGACGATCACCGGCGAGCCCTTCGATATCGCCTGCCAGTCAATTTCGTCAGGCACCAGCCCACTTGCGTCATGCCCGGTCAGAAAGGTAACGCTGTGATTGATCCCACGATGGGTGAGCGGAATACCGGCATAGGCAAGACCGCCAAGACCGGCGGAAATCCCCGGCACCACCCGGAACGGAATACCATGCTCGACGAGTGTCAGCGCTTCCTCGCCACCGCGACCGAACACGAACGGGTCGCCGCCCTTGAGGCGCAATACCCGCTTTCCCGATCTTGCGAGTTCCACCAACGTCAGCGATATGTCGCGTTGCTTGGGAGACGGTTTGCCACCACGCTTGCCTGCATAGCGGAGCTCTGCGCCCGGCTTGGCAAGTTCCAGGATCTCGTCATTGACGAGCGCGTCATAAACGATGACATCGGCCTCGCTCAGAGCATGGGCGGCATGCAGCGTCAGGAGGCCAGGATCACCCGGACCCGCACCGACCAGCCAGACCCAGCCCGGCAGGAATTCCTGTTTTGCCAAATCCAACGCGCGCAACTTGCTCATTCCTCACGCACCAAAATCAAGATCGACCATGCCATAGCTTTATCACATTGGCGCAGCAATTCGCGTCGCATATAAGACGCTAATGAGCAAGGTTTCACGCGAAGAAAAACCGGAAGGACAATTGCGCCGCGGCTGGACCACGGGAGCCTGTGCAACAGCTGCGACGAGGGCCGCACTCACGGCGCTGGTCACCGGTCACTTTCCCGATCCTGTTTCCATCCGCTTGCCAAAGGGCGAGGAACCCGCCTTTGCCCTTGCATTCGAGAAGCTTCACAAAACATCGGCTGTTGCGGGGATCATCAAGGACGCTGGCGATGATCCCGATGTCACCCATGGCGCAACCATTCTTGCAGAAGTCAGCTTCGGCAC
>JAGRLM010000246.1:0-9659 GCA_020441795.1 Nitratireductor sp. | reverse complement strand
GAACCTGCCATCAACCCGGTGCCGAGGCAGATGATGCGCGAAACCGTTGAGGCGATTTGCGCTGAAAAAGGCATTGCACCAGACGTCGAAATCACCATCTCGGTTCCCGGCGGCGAGAAGATTGCCGAGCGCACCTGGAACCCTCGGCTCGGCATTTTCGGCGGGCTTTCCATTCTCGGTACCACGGGCATCGTTCACCCGTTTTCCTGTTCCGCATGGATCCATTCGATCCATCGCGGGATCGATGTTTCAAGGGCGAACGGCATCACCCATGTGCTCGGCGCGACCGGCTCGACATCGGAGGCAGCAGCCTGCCAACTGCATGACTTCCCCGAAATTGCGCGCCTAGACATGGGAGATTTCGTTGGCGGATTGCTGAAATATCTGCGCAACAATCCCGTATCGAGACTGACCGTCGCAGGCGGCTTTGCCAAGATGGTGAAGCTCGCCCAAGGCGCGCTGGACCTGCATTCGGGGCGCAGCCAGGTTGACATGGACTGGCTCGCACTACAGGCTGACGAGATCGGCTTGAATCAATCTGTGAGCCAGGCGATTCAGTCTGCCAACACCGCAATGGAAGCGCTTGAAATTGCTGGCGATTTCGCCAGCGATCTGGCACTTCACATTGGTGAAAAAGCACTGGCAACATGCCTGGGTGTATTGGGAAAAGTCCCCGTACGCGTCGAATGCCTCATCGTGTCACGGCAAGGCGAAATCCTTGCCCGCACGCCCTGGAAAACCGGAGCAGAGAATGGCCAGCAAAGCCGAGAAGAAGAAGAAACCTGAAAAGGTTCCTGAAAAGATATTGATCCTGGGCGGCACCCGCGAGGCGTCAATCCTGGCTGGCGAACTGGTCGCGGCCGGTCATGATGTTTCCACGTCGCTTGCCGGGCGAACGAAGGAGCCGGAACCCATTGCCGGCAAATTGCGGATCGGCGGTTTTGGTGGCGCAGAAAAGCTGGCTGCATTCCTGACCCGCGAGGGCTTCACGCGGATGATCGATGCCACGCATCCCTTCGCCGAAAAGATATCGGCCAACGCCATCGAGGCGGCTGCGATTGCGAATATTCCGCTCGACATCCGTCTGCGAAAGCCGTGGCGGAAAATTCCGGGCGACCAATGGATCGAAGTGATGTCACTGGAGGAGGCACGCGATATCCTGCCGACCGGTGCCCGCGCACTTTTGGCGCTGGGCAGCCAGCACATCAATGTGTTTGCGAGCCGTGACGATGTTCATTTCGTCGTACGCATGGTGGACAAACCCGAAGAGCCACTGACCCTGCCAAGGCACGACGTCATCATGATGAAACCCGGCGATGTTGCCTCGGAAAAGGCATTGTTCGCTTCGCACAGGCTGACCCACATCGTCAGCCGCAATTCCGGTGGCAAGGGTGCGCAGGCAAAGCTTGCGGCCGCCCGTGAACTGGGTCTGCCTGTTGTCATGATTCAGCGCCCGATCCTGGACAAAGCCGAATGAGCCGAAGACCGCCCATTGTCGATATCGACCCGAAATCATTCTGGTCCGATCCTTATCCGACACTCGCTGCCATGCGGCGCGATACACCTGTGTGTTTCGTGCCGCAATTGAACGCAGTACTGCTCACCCGCCGCGATGACATTTACGCCTGCGAAAAGAACATCGCCGTCTTTTCATCGCAACAGCCGCAAGGTTTGATGACGCGACTGATGGGTGAAAACATGATGCGCAAGGATGGCGAACCGCATATGCGCGAACGCCGCGAAATTTTCCCCGCGCTCTCGCCGCGCACAGTGCGCGACATCTGGCGGGATCGATTTGTGGAAGATACCGATGCCATCCTGCAACAGTTCAAGCCGGGAATGACCTTCGATCTGGTAAAGGATTTCGCGATGCCGGTCAGCGGCAATGCGCTTCGCCACATTACCGGGCTCGTCCAGATTACCGCCGCTCAAATGGATTGGGCGTCGCAGTCAATGATCGATGGCGTTGGCAACTACGCAGCAGACCCGGTGATCGAGGCACGCTGCCACGAGGCCACTGCCTTTCTCGACAATGCGATCAACGAGGTTCTGTCCGGCGAGGTCGAACCCTCGCCATCCAGCATCATCACGATACTTTCGCAGGTCGGCCAGCCTTTGGAAAACATCCGGGCAAATGTCAAACTGGCGATCAGTGGCGGCCAGAATGAACCGCGCGACGCAATTGCCGGCTGCGTCCATGCCCTGCTGTCGCATCCCGGCGAAATGGCAAAAATCCGATCGGGCAAGGCAAGCTGGCTCCAGGTCTTCGAGGAATATGCCCGCTGGACATCACCCATTGGAATGTCACCACGCGAGATCAAACAGGATTTCGAGTGGAACGGCATCCTGCTGGAAAAGGGCCAGCGCATATTCTTGATGTTCGGCTCGGCGAACCGCGACGAAGCGCATTTCGACGCGTCCGACAGCTTCAACATCACCCGCGACACGTCCAAGGCAATATCATTCGGTGCAGGACCGCATTTCTGCGCAGGCGCTGCTGCCTCACGAACCCTGATTGCCGAAGTCGCATTGCCGAGATTGTTCGCGGCCTTTCCGGCAATGACAATGGCAGGCGAGGCGCCTTTCGGCGGCTGGGCCTTTCGCGGCCCGCTGAAGGTGCCGGTGCGGCTGTCGGTCTAGTGGTGTGGCTCCGACGCTTGGAACCACCACCTTGGTAATGTTCGGATGAGCGCGATGCAGACTTTGCTGCCGTTCTAGTTCCCGGATCAACGTCCATTTTTATGGACGCGCGGCGGATAGGACCAAGAGCCGCACCGGACTTATGCACCAAATACTCAGCCCGCCTTCCTTCAGTTTCGGAGAATGTTGCACAACTCATGATTAATGCACCAGAAGCAATTTCTACTGTCCTGATACTTTTGGTGGCTCAATCCTAGGAGGCTCAGGGTATGGACTTTTGTCGCCAGTAAATTGAGCGATAGGGATTGCTCGTTGTCCAGACAGCAATTGTCCGAGCAACTCCATATTTCTTCGTTGCATACTTTGGTCGTTGTCCCACGCTTGTGGGACATAACCGAGACGCTCCAAGTCGCGTTTGTCGAAGTTTAAGCCGACAGACGTACCCATCTCGGAAAGCAAATTCAGTAATAAGTCAGAGCGTTGGTCGAAGAAACGGCTGTGCTCTTCAACTGCTGGCATCGGTGAGTTAAGATGTTGAATGTATATCTGGAATGCCTGCCGCACCTTTTGATCTTCATAGAATTCAATTTCCACGACATTGAGCGCCGCAACATGAACAGGATCGAGCCTGACTCCTCGTGTCTGCATTAAGTTGCGGAAAACATCCATCCTACGCCGCCGTCTTTCGCGGGAGCTGTCAAGCACTCGCGTGATGAGAACAGCAATAATTGGGCCAAGAGCTATGGCCGCGAGAGTCGCTAATGCGTACCAAGTTTCAGTCTGCATCATTGTCTCCAAACGAGACATTTTTTACAAATTTGGCATTTAGTGGTCCAATTGGGGTATCAACTTGATAAGTTTCAGTAGGGTCGATTTCCTCGGGCAAGGACAATGGAACCACGATCCAGTCGGAACTTTTTGGGAACGAAACACCGGTAATCGAAACCGAACCTGCAGGCATCCGATACCTTACTTCCCCAATCAGTCGCGATGCGTTGATCTTGTAATTCCCTGCGAACGTCAGCCCTGCAATGTCAGCTCCTGCAATTTTTCCATCTTTGAAAACGAACATGGCCATTCCTTGCCCTGCCGCACCAGTCATGTACGCGGTATATATGCCCTCTACTTTGCTCATTCCGAAACCCCTCGTGTGCAATCTGGGTGTTACTGACTGATGAAAGCACAACATATGCCACGGTAGCTAGGTTTGAAAGGCTCTGGCCGCATAAGCCCTTGTATAGTAGATTTTCGCGGATATCTCGGAAGCTTACAATCGCGCATAGTGCAAAAACATGCGATATAAGCTCGAAGCAGATCTTGAGCGGGCGCTATCTTGAATCCCAAATCGGACTATTCCGTTTGGGTCAAGACACTACGGTCCTGACGCTAGCCTTTCGCTTTCTTGCCCTTGTTGCGCAACACATGGCTGTAGTCCGCATTGTAGAGGTCGCTGTCGCGAAACTCGACATCGCCGAACACCTTGCCGACCATCACGAGCGCCGTTCGGGTGATCTTGGCCTCGCGCACCTTGTCCTTCATTTCCGCAAGTGTCGTGCGGATATACAATTCATCCGGCCAGGTCGCGCGATAGGCGATGATGACCGGGCAGTCTGCGCCATAATACGGCTCCAGCGAGCGACGGATATAGTCGAGATTGCGGATCGAAAGATGGATGGCGAGCGTCGCACCCGACCTGCCGAGGATTTCAAGCTGCTCGCCCTCCGGCATGGCGGAAGCCTTCATGCCGGTGCGTGTCACGATAACCGTCTGGGCGATTTCCGGCAGAGTCAGTTCGGCCTTCAGTTTTGCAGCAACCCCGGCAAAGGCCGGCACGCCCGGAACGACCTCGTAGTCTATCCCCAACGCGTCAAGCCGCCGCATCTGCTCTGCAATCGCCCCATAGATCGACGGGTCACCCGAATGCACCCGCGCAACATCCTTGCCCTGGGCCTCGGCCTTTTCGATCTCGGCAATGATCGCGTCCAGATGCATCGAGGCGGTATCCATGACCAGCGCATCCGCTGGCGCCAGCGCCACGATTTCCTCAGGAACCAGCGACCCGGCATAGAGGCATACCGTGCAGCGCTCCACCAGTCGATGACCGCGCACGGTAATGAGATCGGGGGCACCCGGCCCTGCTCCGATGAAATAGACCGTCATTGCGCGGCTTCCCTGCTGTCTGTGGTGATCCCCGTGCCTTCCTTTGCGGCATAGCCGCGGGGCGTGTAGACCCAGGTGCGACCATCGCCGGATTGCACTGTGCGTGTCTGTGACGATCCGACCAGCACTACTGTCAGCATGTCGACATCATCCACCTGCAATTCCGCCAACGGCACGACGCGTACCTGCTCGCCCTCACGGCCGAGATTGGTGGCGAGGATCACCGGAGTATCATCAGGCCTGTGCGCCAACAGCACTTCCTTGGCATGGGCCAATTGGGTACGACGCCGCCGCGAGACCGGATTGTAGAACGCAATGACAAAGTCGCCTTCCGCTGCTGCCTTTACCCGGCGCTGGATATCCGGCCACGGCGTCAACAAATCGGACAGCGAGATGGTGCAGAAGTCATGGCCCAATGGCGCACCGGCGCGCGCCGCCGCTGCCTGAAGGGCGGAAATTCCCGGCGATACTTCTATCGCGATGCGCTGGGCGGCATCCGACAACCCGCCACTTTCCAGCAGTTCAAACACGAGCGTCGCCATCGCATAAATGCCTGCATCACCCGAACAGACAAGCGCCACATCCTTGCCTTTGCCGGCAAGTTCCATGGCATGGCGCACACGGTCTTCCTCGCGGCCAAGATCAAAGTCATGCCGGGTCTTGCCCTGGGAAATACCGGCAATGAGGTCAAGATAGAGCGAGTAGCCGACCAGGTCGCTGGATGCGCCGATCATCCGGCTGACTTCGGGCGACCGCCACCCTTCCTTGCCAGGTCCAATACCAATCACGAACAGCCTGCCACGCCCCCTGCCCGGCAGATTGGTGATTGCATGTGGCGAGCGGGCAAGGGCTGCCGTGGCGCGTCTGGATTTCACCTTTGCAACAACCAGTTCCGCACCGCTTCCAGCAGCGGCAAGGGCCGCCCCTTCGGCCACGCCATGGCAGCCGACTTCGGCAAACACGATCTCTGACGGGTTTGCCAGTCTTGGCGTCTCGGCTTCCAGCGTAGCAGCATCGAACAGCCGTAGCGGGACGCCAAAATGGCTGGCCACCGCATGCAGCGCTGCCTCATCCGCCTTGATATCAATCGAGGCGATGCAGGCTAGCGAATGGGCGCTGCATCCGCTATCGTTCAGCAGGGTTTCGGCGAGCACAATTGCCTCGTCACTGGCAACGCCCCTTTCGCAGCCCATGCCCAGGACCAGTGTTGCCGGGTGATAGACCAGCCGGTGAGAACTACCCGCAATCTGTTTGTCACTCACGCTCAGCACTATTTCGGCCGTGTCGGAAAATCCGATCTTGGAAGCAGATAGCCAGTCACTTTCACCCTCCAGCCGTGCCACGGCACCTGACAACAGTGATGCCATCACGGGCTTGGCATCTTCGGGATTGGCGAGTTTCAAGCCGACAGGCGGGTTGTCCAACGCTATGCCAAGACGCAGGTCTCCCGCAGTCGTTACCGCAGCATGACCGCCAATGGCGGCGGCAATCTTGCGCGCCAGATCATTGGCTCCATGATGACCGCCCAGAAGCGGAACCACGCTCGAACCGTCACTGGCAACCGCCAGCACCGGCGGCTCGGAATGCTTGTCGGCAATATCGCCAGCCAGAAGCCTTACCAGGGCGCCAGCAGCCATGATGCCGATAATGGGATGGCCGGAACGAAACAATTCGCCAGTCCGCGCGCGGATATCACTGAACCCTGCATCCGCACCGCCAACGCGCGGCAAATGCCCTTCGACCGTGCCGCCAATTACATCGGCTATCTGTCTTGCCAGTGGCAAATCTGCCGGGGACAACACAATAATGACGGGAGATTTCATGACTTGGTTCCGCTTTCGGTAGCAGGAAGACGCGATGCCGCAATCCAGTCCTCCGCGCCCTTGTAAATCAGGATCATCGAAAAATACGGCGCCTTGTCGTCATCCACGTCACCAAGCGCCATCACCTTCTGGTTCGCGAGTGAAACACGCTCAAGGTATCCGGCAGATGCTGTCAGCCCCTCGGCCTCGATCAGTGCGCGGATACGCCTGAAATGCCGCCCTATCTTCATGATGGCAACTGCATCGCTCTGGTTGAGCAGTGCCGATATCCGTTCATCGTCCAGTGGAGCCGGGATGACAGTCAAGACATCATTGCGTGCAGCCAGTGGCCGCTGCAGGGCAGCCGCACTTGCCATCAGCGACGATACGCCCGGCACGACCTCGACCGGAAAATCGTCGGCCAGCCGCTCGAACAAATACATAAACGAGCCGTAGAAGAACGGATCACCCTCACACAATACGACAACATCACTGCCAGCGCTCAGATGCGCTGCTATCGTTGCTGCCGCCTGGTCATAGATCGCCTGCGCAGGAAACCGCTCGACCCGCATCGGAATGACAATCGGGATTTCCAGCTGATCATTGCGCAGATATTGCGCAACAATTGCACGGGCGAAACTCTCGCCATCATCGGGTGCCGGATAGGCGATGACTGCAGCATGGGTCAGTATCCGGTGCGCCTTGAGCGTCAGCAATTCGGGGTCCCCCGGCCCCACGCCAATTCCGTACAATGTTCCGCTCATGCGACAACTCCCGGTTTGGCGATGCTCCATTGTGTCACCGGCATGGCTGCACGCCAACCGTGATAGGGGCCAACCGGCTCGGCGGTCTGTGTTGCTATGCGAACCAGTTCGCCGCCATGCCGCTCGAACAAGCGCAGCAAAATTGCCTCGCTTTCCAGTGTCACGGCGTTGGCTACCAGTCGCCCGAATGGTTTCAGCGCCTTGAAGGCAGTATCGAACACTGCTTCACTCAACCCCCCGCCAATGAAAACCGCATCCGGCGCAGGCAATCCGGCCAGCGCATCTGGTGCCTGGCCTTCAACCAATTTCAGCGCCGGCGTGCCAAGTGTCAGCGCATTTCTCGCCGAGACTGCCCGCCGGTCGGCGCGGGGCTCGATCGCGATCGCCCGCGCCTCGGGAGCAGCACGCATCCATTCGATTGCCACCGATCCACAGCCCGAGCCGATATCCCACAACAGGCCGTCGCGATGCGGGACCAGCTTGGCAAGGGTCAGCGCCCGCACTGCCTGTTTGGTCATCTTGCCATCATGCTCAAAGGCGCCGTCAGGCAGTCCGGTGCGGGGCAATATCTGCGCACCCTCGCCTGCCACGAGATCAATCGCCAGCACATGAAATGCCGGAAATTCGGGAGCATCAACAGTCCATTCCCGGGCGATGCCGTCCTGACGCGTTTCGCGCGGACCGCCCAATGCTCCAAGCACAGTAATTGGGCTTTCGCCATAGCCGCGCTGCGTCAGTAGTTTTGCCACGGTGGCAGGTGAACTGGCGTCCTTCGTCAGAAGGATCATCTTCACACCTGGTGCCACCCATGGCAGGAATTGTTCAGCCGGTCTGCCGTGAATGGTGAGCGTTTCGATATCCGCCATCGACCATCCCATGCGGCAGCTAGCCCACTGGAACGCCGACAATTGCGGGTGAAACCGAACTTCGCTGGCAGGGATGGAACGTAGCAGCCGCGCGCCAACCGAAAACCACAAGGGATCGCCCGTCACCAACACAACGAGACGCTTTCCCCTGAAGGAGCGCATCGTGCTGATCATTGCGTCAAATGGCGAAGGCCAGGCGATGCGTTGCGCCGCCACATTTGCCGAAAGCATGTGATGCCGGTCGCCCCCGATAATGACTTCGGCACTCTCGACGAGCGCACGTGCGGCTGGCGACAGCCCGTCCATGCCGTCTTCGCCAATACCGATCACATCCATCCAGGCGCTCATTTGCCGTCCCTGCTGCACAATGCGTTGACGACGGCTGATGCCATGGCGCTACCACCGCGGCGGCCGTGAACGACAATGAATTCGCAACCGCGCGAATTGGCGGCAAGCTCTGCCTTGCTTTCGGCAGCACCCACGAAACCGACCGGCATCCCGACGATCAGGCCGGGCTTGGGTGCTCCCAGATCAATCAGTTCGAGGAGGCGGAAAAGCGCAGTCGGCGCATTGCCGATAACAACGACGCTTCCAGCCAGTGCGTCGCCCCACAATTCGACGGCAGCAGCACTGCGCGTATAGTGCGTGCGTTTGCCGATTTCGGCTGCTCGCGGATCATTCAGCGTGCAGATGACCGGATTGTCGGCTGGCAGGCGAGAGGTGATGATTCCGGCCTTGACCATTTCCACGTCACAAAAAACCGTCTTGCCTGCAGCGAGCGCCGCGCGCCCAGCCTCACCTGCCATCGCGGAAAATGCCAGATCGCCGACAATGTCGGTCATCCCGCAGGAATGAATCAACCGCAGGGCAATGCCGTGCATGGCAACAGGCAATGAACCGAGATCGGCCTCCGCTTCTACAATGGCAAAGGACTGCCGGTAGATCTCCGCCGGATCGCGGATATGGTCTGGAACCGGCGCCATGGTTCAGTGTGGCTTCTTCAGGGATTTCGGTCCCAGCGGATGATCCGCATGCGGATAGGGATGATGATGATGGCCATGGTCATGACCATGTGAATGATCATGCGAGTGGTCGTGCGAGTGGTCATGCTCGTGGTCATGATGATCGTGACCATGATCACCGTGATCGTGATCGGAATGGTGATGGTGATGACCATGGTCATGCACCGGTTCCAACGGGGCAGCATTTGCGTGGCTGTGAACGGGTGTCCATTCAAGGCCATGTTTCTTGCAGAACTCCTCGTCCCGGCACGCACCATTGCAGTCGCCATTGCAGGGGCAATTGGCAGGTGCACCGCCAACGCCCTCGACATGGTGATGGTGGCTGGCCTGCGCCAGGCCAACTTCGGCCTCGAAACCCAGCACCTGTTCGCGATATTTGCACATCTGGCAGTTCATCACCGCCGT
>JAGRLM010000245.1 GCA_020441795.1 Nitratireductor sp. | reverse complement strand
GGCGCCATCGATTTCAGCATCTCGGCAGTAACCAGCCGCGGCGCAGGGCGTCCGGGGATAAGAGCCGTGGTGATGACGATATCCTGCTTGGCGATATGCGAGGCCACGAGTTCGGCCTGCTTGGCCTGATACTCTTTCGACATTTCCTTGGCATATCCGCCCGCAGTCTCTGCCTGGCGGAACTCGTCATCCTCGACCGCGATGAACTTGGCGCCCAGCGACTCGACCTGCTCCTTGGCTGCAGGGCGAACATCCGTAGCCGTCACGACGGCACCCAGACGCCGCGCCGTGGCAATCGCCTGCAATCCAGCTACACCAGCACCCATGACAAAAATCCTGGCTGCCGATACGGTTCCCGCTGCCGTCATCATCATCGGCAAAGCGCGGTCAAAAGCCGCCGCGCCTTCGATGACTGCCTGATAGCCGGCAAGGTTTGCCTGTGAGGAAAGCACATCCATCACCTGCGCGCGGGTAATGCGCGGCATGAATTCCATGGCAAAGGCCGATACCCCGGCAGAGGCCATGGCCGCCACATCGCCTTCGTTTCCATATGGGTCCATGCTGGCAAGCACCAGCGCACCCTTCTTGTATGTCTTGACTTCTGCCGGAGACGGACGACGAACCTTGAGGACGACATCGGCAGATCCGGCATCGGAGGATTTGCCGATGGTTGCACCGGCTGCAGCATAGGCATCGTCGAGAATGCGCGAGCCCTGGCCTGCCCCTGCTTCCACCACAACGGAAAAACCGAGTGCGGTCAGCTTCTTCGCGGTTTCGGGTGATAGCGCTACACGGCTTTCCACCGGATCACTTTCACGCGGAACGAAAAGCTTCATGAAATGTCCTCCCTTTGCAGCCCCGAACACGCGACTGCGCCCAATTTGTCCTGCAAGCGTTCTTCACGTCATCATGACCGGTCAGGCCCATGCTGGCAAGGCGCAGCGCCTCACCGGCAAAAGGCAAAGGCTCGACCGGGTAATGTCGTCAGATGGCGAAGTAGCTCGCAATTACAAGAATGGCAAAAACAACAATTCCGCCAAAAAGGCCAAAACCGGCGAAAAAGCCAGCCGCCATCGCAATCAGCAGCGCAACACAGCCAGCAATTGTCCATTTTGTCAGCTTCAGGAAGCCGTGATAGGTGCGCTCATGTTCCGCGTAATCCATCGCGTTCGCCGTTTCACCATGATTGCCTGCTTTTGCCATGCCCGTCTCCAGCATTTTGGGTTGTTGCGTTTCACGTCTTTTTCAAAACGTCAGAACGCGGAAATCTGACCAGACTGGCAAGGCATCCAGCCATTGCCGACGATGCCAGCCCCGGATGCACCAGTCTTTGAAGATCGAATACACAAAGCCATGCGTTGCGGCAACTGTCTGTAGCCGTTGCAATAGTGACGAATTGTCTCTTTTCCAGCCGGATACCGGCAAGCAGGCGTCAATCAGGCCCGGCGAAGGACAAATGTCTTGCCACCCGCATCCGTACAATTCAGCGTATTGGGATCAGGGCGCGCGCATTGTGCGGAATTGGGAGCCCCCGTTATATTGCTGGTCCATTGCAGATTGACCTGCGTTTCCGAGATGGCGATGTAATTGCCCTGGGAGATCACATTGCCCGTATCCCCGGCAATGGTCGTGAAGACGCCGTTTTGCAGCTGTGCCGTATAGCCACCGCCATCAGGTCGCCAATCACCGGCAAGGCCGCCGCCACCTGCCGTAGGGTTTATCTTTCCCTCGGTCTTGCAACCAACGACCAGGAAGGTGGTCGCGACAAGCATCACCATGGCAAGCCTGCCAGACCTTGTTGCTGTTCCAGCGTTGTTGTGCGTTTTCATTCTGTCGCCTCCAACTCGTCAATTAAACCTTCGATCACCGACAGACCCTTGTCCCAGAATCCGGGATCGGTTGCGTCAAGTCCGAACGGCTTCAGCAATTCGGAATGATGCTTCGTGCCGCCAGCCTTCAGCAATTCGAAATAGCGTTCCTGAAAACCGGCATCTGCATCCTGATAGACAGCATAGAGCGAATTCACCAGGCAATCCCCGAATGCATAGGCATAGACATAAAAGGGTGAATGGATGAAATGCGGAATATAGCTCCAATAGTCGCGGTAGCTGTCGTCAAAGGTGAAGATGTCGCCAAGGCTCTCCTTCTGCACCTCGATCCACATCTCACCCAATTGTTCGCTCGTCAGTTCGCCCTGCCTGCGCGCTTCATGCACACGCCGCTCGAACTGGTAAAACGCAATCTGGCGCACGACCGTATTGATCATGTCCTCGACCTTTTGGGCCAGCATCGCCTTGCGTTCGGCGGGATCGGCAGCCTTGTCGAGCAGCGACCGGAAGGTCAGCATTTCGCCAAAAACGCTTGCGGTTTCAGCCAGCGTCAGCGGTGTCTGCGACATCAACGCTCCCTGTTCACCGGCAAGCACCTGATGCACGCCATGCCCGAGTTCATGCGCCAGGGTCATCACATCACGCGGTTTGCCCTGGTAGTTCACCAGCACATAGGGATGAACCTCCGGCACGGTGGGATGCGCAAATGCACCGGGCGACTTGCCCGGCCGCACCGGCGCATCGATCCAGTTGCGCTCGAAGAACCTGCCCGCAATCTCGGCCATGGATGGCGCAAAATTGCCATAGGCCTCAAGCACTGTCTGGCGCGCCTCTTCCCAGGAATAAACCTTTTCTGCCGACATCGGCAGCGGCGCGTTCCGGTCCCAGTGCTGCATGCTGTCAATGCCAAGCCACTTGGCCTTCATGCGGTAATAGCGATGTGAAATCCTCGGAAAGGCATTGCGCACGGCACTGACCAACGCATCGACGACTTCCCGCTCGACCCGGTTCGCCAGATGGCGCGAATCTGCAATATCGCCAAAACCGCGCCAGCGATCGGCAATCTCCTTGTCCTTGGCAAGCGTATTGGTGATGAGCGTGAACACCCTGCCATTGGCATGAAGTACCCGGCCTATCTCGCGGGCTGCCTCTTCGCGTACTTCCCGTTTGCGATCCTGCAAGAGGTTCAGCGCCGGTTCCACCGTCAATTCCTTGCCGCCAATATTGAACCGCAACCCGGCCATGGTTTCGTCAAACAACCGGTTCCATGCGGCATGGCCCGTCACCGACTTTTCGTGGAACAGCAATTCGATGCGGTCCTCGAGCTGATAGGGCTTGTCCATTCGCAAATCATCGAGCCATGGCTTGTAATGGCGAAGGGCTGGTGAGCGTTCCATGCCGCGGGAAATGGCGTCAGCGTCAAGCCGGTTGAGTTCGAGGCCGAAAAACAGCAGATGCGATCCGGCATTGGTAATCTGCTCCTGCGCATCGCCATAGAACTTGGCCAATGCCGGATCGGTGGTATTTCCGGCATAGAGCAATCCGGCATAAGACATGATGCGTCCCATGCGCTCCTCTATATTCTCATAAAGGGCGATGGCCGCGCCCAATCCCTCCGGATTTGCCTCGAGCAATTCGGCTAGCTTTCCCTTGTGGCTTTCCTCGAATGCAGCCGCATCCTTGTGCGAGCGCGCCATATCCTTTGCAAATTCGGCAGAACCGGTCCCCGGATACAAATCCGCTAGATTCCATTCCGGCAAAACCCCCAATTCGGCTTCGCTTCCCGTCTCCGACGCCAGCGCTGTGACGCGTGGCGAAATGCTTCCGTTATGAAAATTCATGTGCTTTTCCCGTTGGACCCGAAACGACCAGCCGCAATTCGTTAACCGGTCGGATTAAACACGTGTTTAGGCGAATGCCCTAGAACAGTCCAGAAATGAGACAGTCGCATGGCCGTGGCAAGGTTCTACACAAGGAAAAAGCCTGTTCTGCCACCGGAAATGACGAGAAAACAATAACGACAAGCGGAACCTGTCATGACACAAACCATCCTGATCGTCGACGATGACCCGGTACAGCGCCGCCTTCTTGAAGGTGCTGCAACCCGCCTGGGTTATCTGGCAATATCAGTGGATGGTGGCGAGGCGGCACTTGCAGTCCTCAATGAACGCGAACCTGCCAGCCTCGGCGCAGTCGTTCTGGACCTGATGATGCCAGGCATGGATGGGCTTGGTGTCATGAACGCCATGCAGGAAACAGGCATCGGTGTGCCCGTGATCGTCCAGACCGCGCAAGGCGGGATCGAGACCGTGGTCAAGGCCATGCGTGCAGGCGCATTTGATTTCGTGGTCAAGCCGGTTTCGCCGGATCGCCTGAAGACAGCGCTGGAAAACGCATTGAAGATCGGATCCATCGAGACCGTGAAGCGCAAGGCAACCCGCAAGGTACCTGGCTCGATATCATTCCCCGATATCGTCACCCTCAGCCCGGTCATGACCAGCGTGTTGAAGATTGCCGAGAAAGCAGCCCAGTCCCAGATTCCCGTGCTCATCGAGGGAGAATCCGGAGTGGGCAAGGAACTGGTGGCGCGAGCCATCCAGAACGCCTCCGATCGCAGCGCCAAACCCTTCGTTGCGGTGAACTGTGGAGCACTGCCGGAAAATCTCGTGGAAAGCATTTTGTTCGGCCACGAAAAGGGAGCATTTACCGGCGCTTCCGAAAAACATGTCGGCAAATTCGAGGAAGCCAATGGCGGCACGCTGTTTCTGGACGAGATTGGCGAATTGCCGCTCGATATCCAGGTCAAGCTTCTGCGCGCCATTCAGGAGGGTGAAATCGACCCGATTGGCGCTCGCAAGCCGGTCAAGGTCAATATCAGGCTGGTTTCGGCAACCAACCGCAATCTTGCCGAGGAAGTCAGCAAGGGCCGTTTCCGCGAAGACCTCTATTACCGGCTTTCGGTATTGCCGCTGTCGATCCCGCCATTGCGCGCCCGCAAGGAGGATGTGCCACTGCTGGTGCGCCATTTCATCGGTCGCATCGGTGCTGAGGAAAACAAGACGCAAATACGCGGCATTGACGCATCAGCGGAAGCGCTGCTTTGCAATTACGACTGGCCGGGCAATATCCGACAGCTGGAAAACGCCATTTTCCGGGCGATGGTTCTGGCAGATGGCGAATTGCTGAGCGCACAGGAATTCCCTCAAATTGCTGCCCAGCTTCCCGGTTTCGAACTGCCGGCGCTGCCACAACCGGTACCATCGACGCCCGCGGCCCAGCATTTGGCACCCTCGATGGAAACACCGGCAATTCCTGCCGCCGCAAGTCGCGATGCGGGTCTGCTGGCAATGCGAAACGAAACCGGCGACATCCGGCCCATGGAGGAAATGGAAGCCGAATTGATCCGCTATGCAATCGAGCTCTATGATGGACGAATGTCCAAGGTAGCCCGCAAACTGGGCATTGGCCGTTCAACCCTGTATCGCAAACTCAAGGACCTGGGCCTCGAGACATCCAGCGATACGAATGGTTAACCAATAGCGGGAAAATCCGACTTTCCGACCGCAAACTTGACAGGGGTCAAGGCGGTTGCCATGCAATCACCTCATTTTGATGGTGAAAAACCCGCAACCAAGGTGGTAGGGTTTGTTAACCATATGCACCCTATTGTGGGACCCGGGGCATTGTAAAAAGCGGGCGTGGCAAATCTTGCTGAACTCCATATCAAGAATTCTCCGGCACTTCGTGCCGCGATTGAAGGCAGGTCGCATTGCCGGTATCGGCATTGCTGCATTTGCAGTTGCCCTGGCAACGAGCGCACCTTCTGCTTCGGCTGAAACGCGTACGCTGAAGCTGTACTATCTTCACACCGGCGAAAAGACGACGGTCACCTTCAAGAAGGACGGGAAATATCTCCCCGACGGTCTCAAGAAAGCCAATTGGGCGCTGCGCGACTGGCGTCGCAACGAGCCGACCAAAATGGACCCGCGCCTGCTTGACCTCGTCTGGGAAGCCTATCAGCGCTCCGGTTCCAAGGATTATATCCACGTCATCTCCGGATACCGTGCGCCGGAAACCAATTCCATGTTGCGTAAGCGCGGACGCGGTGTAGCCAAGAACAGCCAACACACGCTGGGGCGCGCCATGGACTTCTTCCTGCCTGACGTGAAACTTTCCAAGATTCGCGAAATCGGCCTGAAAATGGAAATTGGCGGCGTAGGCTATTATCCGACCTCCGGCTCACCATTCGTGCATCTGGATGTGGGCAATGTTCGCCATTGGCCGCGCATGAGCCGTCAGGAACTGGCTCGCGTCTTCCCGAATGGAAAGACGATACACATTCCATCCGACGGCAAGCCGTTGCCGGGATACGAGCAGGCGCTTGCCGCATACAAGGCACGCAAGGGACGCGCTGGCGACACGCAGATCGCAACAGCCGACGAGGCGAAAAAGCCGGGCTTCTTTGCCTCGCTGATGCGCCGCCAGAAGGAAGACCAGCAGGACGACGAAGAATCCAACACTGCCACCCTGCCCCGGACCGTGAAGACCACGGCTGAACCCGCAGAAGCGGTTATCGCGTCAGCAGCACCGCAGGCGCAGTCAGCCGAACCGGCTACACCGGAGCAGATTGCGCCCGCAACAAGACGCACTGACGGCGGACCTGTTCCTCCAGCAACCCTTGAGCCGCAGTTGGCATTGGCAATTCCCGAAGGCAGCCGCGTGCCTGTTCCAACAGCCGCGCCGCGCAGCCGCCAGCAGGAAGCTGCAGGTATCGAACTTGCCTCGGCAACAACGACAGACGCGGCGTCCAGCACCTCCGACATCACTCAACCGGACGAAAATGCCGCGCAGGAAGTCATCGAGCTTGCTTCGCTCCCGATCCCCAAACCCCG
>JAGRLM010000244.1:14402-16686 GCA_020441795.1 Nitratireductor sp. | reverse complement strand
GGCGAATTGCTCGACCGGGTGATGAACAATTACCGCCGGTTCTACATGATCAAGGCGCTGTTCCATTATCCGTGGCGCGGCACAGGCTTCCGGCGAAAATACCTGCTGGGCTGCCTGAAGGCATTCCTCAAAGCAGGTTTCGAGCGCAAGTTCTATGACCTAGGCAAGCACAATTACTGGGGGCCGCAATCGCGCGAAAAGGTCGATTTCCAGTTCGACACGACCCGCAAGATTGCCAGTGCGCAGATGGATGACTGGCAGGCTGCTGCCGACAGGGCAAGTCAGGCGCGTGCCAGGCGCAATGGCGAAGCTGTGCTTGCCTGTGGCGGCGGCAATCAGCAGATGGAAGATGCGCTTGTTGCAGACGGGTTTGACACCGATGTCATAGTGGAAGCCAAACGTGACAGCGCACATCTCCACTAGTTCGCTTGCCCGCTCGCCTGCAACGCATCACCCGTCGGTGGTAGGTCCCAATGCCATATTGCAGACCGCCACCGCCATTCGGGCCTTTGCAGGGGACGCGGAATGCAGGCAGGTTTTCGCAAGGGCGGGGCTTGATCACTATCTCGATCTGCCGCCCTCGCAAATGCTGCCGGAGAACGAACCGGCGCGATTGTTTGCAGCGATAGCGGATCAGTTCGGACGCGAGGATGCCAAACACATTCTTCACGAAGCTGGCACGCTTACCGGCGAATATATCCTCGCCAATCGGATTCCCGCTTTCGCACGGGTGATATTGCGGATATTGCCGCGATTCCTGTCGGCGCGCCTGCTGATGAAGGCGATTGCCAAACATGCCTGGACATTTGCCGGGTCAGGCGAAGTGTCGGTCTCACTACGTTGGCCGGTCTCGATCCGCATTACCGACAATCCGCTGGCAACGCCTGGCTGCCCCTGGCATCTGGCCGTTTTCGAGGCGTTGTACCGGAACCTGGTCTCGCCTGAAGCTGTCTTCATCCATACGGATTGCTGTTGCAGCGGACGGGGTTGTCGCAGTGAATTCAGGCTGCGTTCGCGCAGTTGAAGGCAAACAGTTCCACCGGATCAAGCACACCCTCCAGCTTGTGCTCGCCAATGGAGCGCCAGCGCTTTTCATCGAGCCGGGCAAGTCCGCCGCCTGCCAGCACAGGCTGCTGAAGGAGCTTGGTCATGGTCTCGATACGGGCAACCTCGTTGACGGTATGACCAATGACGGAAAAGGACAGCCGCTGCGGAATTCCGATATTGCCGAATTTCACTTCACCGACATTGAGACCGACACCAAAATTGAACCGTTCCAGACCCTTTGATTCGCGGGCGGTATTGGTCTCGCGGGACAGTGCCAGCGCTTCATCCAGCGCCGAATTGGCACGAAATGCGGCATCTTCAAGCTGGCTTTCGTCCTCGAAGGGAAAAATTCCCAACACCGCATCCCCGATGAAATCGAGCACTTCGCCACCATGATTGACCAGCGCACCGGCCGTCGATTCGAAATAGGCGTTGAGCATCGAGAAATAGGTCTCGGCAGCCATGCTCTCGGCATAAGCGGTTGAATTGCGCAAATCCGAGAACCAGACCACGGCTGGGGTATGCATCCCGTCGCCGCGCCTGATCTGGCCGTTGAGCACGCTGCGCCCTGCCCGCTTGCCAAGATAGGTCGTCGCGATATTGGAGGAAATTCGTGACTGGATCACCGTCTTGCAGGCCAGCGCAAATATCCGCTGGATTTGCTGGAGACTGTCCAGATCATCATCGGAAAAGCCGTTGGGACGGTCGCTTGTCCAGGTCACGATGATACCGCGCGCACCATTCGTGTTGCCGTTGCCGTTGCCGTTTGCAATGCCGTGATTTATCCGCGTGGCAAGAACGAGATAGTCGGTGAAACCCTGCTCCTTCAACTCATGAAGAATGGGGAAATCCAGCGTCTCGTTCGGGCCGAACATCTGACGACGCAGGACCTGGACATCATTGTGCAGCACGTAGCGCAAGGGGCTGCGCTCCCAGGCATCGGTGGAATCGTCCTGATGGACGAACTGCTCGAGAACTGCCTCCTTGCCCTTGTCCCAGATGACGGTCTCGGCACGGAACAGCGGATGGAGCGTCTGCCAGATCAGTCGTGCACGGGTAATGGGAACCCCAACAGAGGCAAGGCGCTGGCACATGGATTCGAACATCGCGACAATGTCGGGTTCTCCCAGTGCCTGTTCCACCAACCATTCGCGAATGGGTCTCGTCAGCGCCTGATGCGACATGGTCTGGCCTTTTGCATTGTAAAAGCTGGAATTGTTGTTTGCATTAGGTGGGG
>JAGRLM010000244.1:0-14311 GCA_020441795.1 Nitratireductor sp. | reverse complement strand
GCATGGTGAGACAAAGGAATACCGCATCATGCCGGATGCCGGAAATCAGGGATGACATGAAACCGCAGAATATCGACAAGTTGCGAAGCACCGGGCGCGGACCACTCATTCAGCGTGTCAGACTGTGGAGCGGCCTGATTTTGCTGGCCTATGTAACACTCCATTACATCAACCATGCGCTGGGTCACATATCGCTGGACGCGATGGAGCAGTTTCTTCATCTCAACGAGGACATCTGGGGCACACTGCCCGGCCAGATCCTGCTCTATGGTGCCTTGATCACGCATTCCCTGCTTGGCCTGTGGAAACTGTCGGGGTTGCGGACATGGCGATTGCCGGTCTGGGAGTGGACCCAGATCCTGCTCGGCCTGCTGATACCCTGGATGCTGCTTAGCCATATCGTCTATACACGCGCCAGTTCCAGCATACTCGGTGTCGAAGTCGATTACCGCAACGAATTGCTGTTGCTTTGGCCCGATGTCTGGTTGCGCCAGAGCTTCCTGCTGCTTGTCGTATGGTTTCACGCCTGCATGGGCATTCATTTCTGGCTGCGAATCCGCCCGTGGTATCCCAATTGGATGCCGTTCATCGTGGGATTTGCGGTAATGGTTCCCACTCTCGCCCTGACTGGATGGATTGTGGCCGCAAGGCGCGAATTCGCTGCGTTCACGGCAAGCGTGTCCAATGCCGCCCCGGGTTCGGAAGGCAGCCTTGCCGAGCAGATCAATTCCAATCGCCAGATCATCGAGGCATTGGGCAATCTCGAATGGTTCGTCCAGACCATCGCGCTTGCGGCCATCGCACTGGCAGCTGTGGTGATGGCCCTGCGCTGGCTGGCGCAACGCTTCTCTACACGGGTCAAGGTAACCTATGGCGACGGTACCAGCGTGATGACGGCCCCGGGCAACACGATCCTTGAAATCAGCCGCACCTTTGGCATTCCGCATATGTCGGTTTGCGGTGGTCGGGCGCGCTGCTCCACCTGCCGCACCCTCATCGTGGAAGGCCAGGAAAACTGCACTGCACCGACAGAGGCAGAGAAGGTCCTGCTGGCACGCCTCAACGCCGATCCGGGCGTTCGGCTTGCCTGCCAATGCCGCGTGAGGGGTGATGTGGAAGTCAGGCCACTTATCCAGTCGCGCAGTCGAATAGCTGCGCCGCGCAATGTCGATCCGCTCGGTTGGGGCGTGGAACGCGAAATTGCGGTCCTGTTTCTCGACATCAGGGGATTTTCCCGGATCTCGGAGAAGAGCCTTCCTTATGATGTTGTCTTCATCCTCAATAGCCTTTTTGGCGAGGTTGGCGCCGAAATCGAGGCGGCCAACGGCTATATCGACAAGTTCATGGGGGACGGGTTGATGGCGCTTTTCGGACTTACCTCGACACCAGAGGAAGCAAGCCGCGACGCAATCCGGGCTGCGTTGGCTGCCCAGCATGCCACGGCCCAGGCAAGCAGGATATTGACGCAACACCTGTCAGAACCGTTGCGGGTCGGGATTGGCATCCATACCGGTGATGCGGTTATCGGACGAATCGGAAAAACATCGGATCAAACGACGCCATCGAGGCTGACAGCCATTGGCGACACCGTGAATATTGCAGCGCGGCTTGAAGCTGCAACCAAGGAACTGGCGGCAAAGATCGTGATTTCGGCCCGCACTATGGAGCTTGCGGGTATCAAGGCAAGCGCGGAAATGGGTACGCAGTCGAGTATTCATGTTCACAACATCACGGCGCCCATTGATGTCGTTGCGATATCCGACATGGAGCCGCTCGGCGCAGCGCTCGGCCTGAAAGCTGCCGAAGCGGGAAATCAGGTCGGCAGATGGCGTGATGGCGGCAGTCTTGGAAAGCGGATTTCCGCGCGATGGGGCAAATCTTCTGTCGCAGACGATAAAAAAGCGGGTTGATGATGATATCTGGGGCTTTCGATCCGCGCCAAGCCTGCTATCGTCAGGCGTCGCAAACAAGGGGCGCGAACAAGGACAGGTCAAAACTGTCCAGGGAATATGGCAGGAAACTGCTGGGGGAATTGCATTGAACCAGATCGAGCCCAATCTCCTCAAATACATTTGGAAGCACTCACGTCGCGACCAGTTGTGGATGCTTGTCGTCATCCTGTTGTCGATGCCGACCTATTTCCTCAGTCTCGATTTGCCAAAGCGCATAGTCAATGGTCCCATTCAGGGCCGCGGCTTTGAAAATCCCGACGACACGGCGTTTTTTCTGACCACCAATCTTCCGCTGCCTGACTGGATGACGGGTGGGCCAATCGTCATCTTCCCCGGTTTTGAATTGGACCGTATTTCTTTTCTGATGGCGCTTTCGGTCACTTTTCTGGGGCTGGTAGCAGCCAATGGCCTGTTCAAGCTCTATATCAACACCTTCAAGGGTCGCATGGGGGAGCGTTTGCTGCGCCGGCTGCGCTTTGAGTTGTTCGATCGGGTAATGCGCTATCCGCTGAGCCGGTTCCGCCGCACCAAGGCATCCGAGATTTCGTCAATGATCAAGGACGAGGTCGAGCCGATGGGCGGCTTCATTGGCGACGCTTTCACACAGCCGCTCTTTCTCGGCGGCCAGGCGATTACCGGCCTGACCTTCATCTTCATCCAGAATGTTATCCTGGGATTTGTAACCCTCGTTGTTGTGCTCTTCCAGGCATGGCTGGTGCCCCGGTTGCGCCGTCGGCTCATCACCCTTGGCAAGCAGCGCCAGATCGAGGCGCGTCAATTGGCGGGCCGTCTGGGCGAGATCGTCGAGGGCATCCAGGACGCACATGTCAACGACACCACGAATCTCGAACGCGCCGATGTTTCAGGCATACTCGGGCGGCTGTTCTTCATCCGCTTCGAACTGTTTCAACGCAAGTTCTCGGTCAAATACATCAACAACCTGCTGATCCAGTTTCTGGCCTTCCTGTTTTATGCGGCTGGCGGCTATCTTGCCATTCGCGGAACGCTCGACATCGGTCAGCTCGTTGCCGTCATTGCAGCCTACAAGGACCTGCCCGATCCCATTCGCGGCCTGATCGACTATGACCAGCAGCGCCTGACCGTCGATGTTAGATATGCCCAGATTGTCGAGCAATTCGCTGCGGATGACATTCAGCCGCCGGAACTGCAGGAACTGGCTAAGGGACCGGTTCCTCCGCTTGCAGGCGGGTTCGAGATATCGAACCTTCAGGTGATCGACGAAACCGGCTCCAAACTCATCGAAAAGGCCTCGACCGTTATCGAACTGGGGGAACGGATTGCAGTGATCGGCGCGGTCAACAGCGGCGCCACGCAATTGACCGAAGTGATGGCGCGCATCATCAAGCCTACATCCGGCAAGGTCGATCTGGCTGGCAATCCCATCACCGAATTGCCGGAGCATGTCACCGGCCGAAGGCTCGCTTATATCGACGGAAGCACCTATTTTCCGCAATCGAGAATATTTGACGCACTGACCTATGTGCTTAAAAACCAGCCCATCCATGAGCGCGAGCGGACCGCGGAGGACAAGGCGGAGTACGAATTGTTCCTGCTGGAGTCGCGGCGCGCCGGAAACACGGACCTCGATTACAGCGCTGACTGGATCGATCTCGAACGTATCGGCGTCAAGGACATGGAGGGCCTCGAAAACGAGATCCGCAAGGTCCTGGTGGATGTGGACCTGGAAAACGATATCCGCTCCCTTGGATTGCGAGGAACGCTTGACCCGGAGAAATATCCCGAATTGTGCCAGGCACTGATCGAGGCGCGGCATACCTTCCGCGATCGTTTGCCCGATCTCGGCTTTGATGCCTTTGTCGAGCCCTTTGACCCGCAGGTCTACAACAACCAGGCTACAGTTGGCGAAAACCTGCTGTTTGGCACCTCGCGGCTGCCGGCCTATGACCCTGCCAATCTGTCGTCGAACCGTATTGTACGGAGTGTGCTGGCAGAAGCGGGGCTTGAAAAAGAACTGTTCGACATGGGCAAGGAAGTGGCGAGCACCACGGTGGAGCTGTTTGGCGATCTGTCTGCGGACAACGCCTTCTTTGACCAGTTGAACTATATGGATGCCGAAGAACTGCCCGCCTATCGCGCTGCCATGAACCGCATTGGCACCATGGCGATGGAGCAAGTGGCGGAAGCAGACCTGCAACTCATCCTGAAGCTTCCCTTTGCCTACACCGAAACCCGCAACCGCCTCGGCCTGCTTGATGACCACATGAAAGAGCGGATCGTCAATGCGCGCCACCTGCTGCGTGAAACGCTTGAAGGCCTCACCAATCCGCCCGTCAATTTCTACGATCCAGACAAGTACAATCCGGCGGCAAGCGTGATCGACAATGTCCTTCTGGGTCGTGTTTCGGCGAGCGTTGCCGAAGGGCCGGAAAAGGTCAATGACGCGATCCGTGCACTGCTGGACGAAATGGAACTCACCGATGACATTTTCCGCATCGGGCTGGAATTCAATATCGGTTCGGGCGGCAAGCGCCTTTCTGAGACGCAAAGGCAGAAACTCCATCTCGCGCGGGCGCTGCTGAAAAAACCGGACTTCATCATCGTCAACCAGGCACTGAATTCGCTGGATACGAAAGCTCAGCGCGCCATCATCGAGACGGTGATTGCCAGGGCCAAAGGGCGCGACGGCGATCGCTTCGGCATCGTCTGGTCGCCGATGAACCATGCCGTAGCAGAGATGTTCGATCGCATCCTGTTGTTCAAGAATGGCGTGCTCATTGAAGATGCGCCGCCGCAGAAACTGGCGGAAACGTCGCCAGATTATCGTGAACTGGTCGGACTGTTGTGACGCGAAGGAATGACAAGCGCATGAAATCCGGTTTGCAAATCCCCATATCCAACGACAGGAGGATATTGCCATGGCTACATTGATGGAGGAAGTGGATCTGCTGCGCAGGATCCCGCTGTTTGCCGCCATTGATCCCGGCAAGCTGAAACTGCTGGCATTTGCTTCCGACCGGATGACCTACAGCAAGGGCCAGAATGTGTTTCGCCAGGGTGAAGTCGGCGATGCGGCCTATGTGGTTGTCAAGGGAATTGCCGATATCGTCGTGGAAACCGATGCCGGTGAAATTGTTGTGGCACAGGCCAGGGAAAATGCCGTAATCGGCGAAATCGCCATCCTGTGCGACGTTCCGCGTACCGCAACCGTTCGCGCCAATGACGAACTTGTCGTGCTGAAGATCAAGAAGGAACATTTTCTCGGCTTGATGACTGATTTCCCCAAACTTGCTATTCAGGTGATGCGGGAACTGGCATTGCGCCTGTCGCGCACGACGTCGGAACTGACAGAGGCGCGACGCAAGCTTGAAACCGGTAAGGCCGGCTGAACCGGCCATGGAAAACTGAATTGACGCAATCTGCAAACAGCCGCCGCTTCACCGTTACCTTTCGTGGTGTAAGAGGTACCCTCGCCTCTCCCGGCGACCCATTTCGCCGAACAGGCGGCAATACGATCTGTGCAGAACTGCGCTGCGACGACCGGCTGATCGTCTTTGATGCGGGCACCGGTATCCGCCAATTGGGCAGCGAATTGCTGGACCAGAGTGCGATTCGCAAGATCGACCTGATGTTGACCCATGTTCACTATGACCATGTGGAAGGCCTGCCGTTCTTTGGCCCACTGTTCTCCCCCGATTTTGATATCAATATCTGGCTGGGCACAGTTGATGGTGCCGACAGTACAGAGGATGCCGTCAAGGGGCTCATGCGCCGCCCGTATTTCCCCGTGAGTCCTGACGTGTTCAACGCCACCATGCGTTATAACGAGGTGTCGGAAGGCCAGACCCTTGATCTTGGAGATGGAATTGTTGTGCGGACCGCACCGCTTAACCATCCAGGCGGAGCAACCGCCTATCGGGTGGATTTTGATGGCCGCTCATTCGCCTTTGTCACCGATACGGAGCATTTTGTCGGCAAACCCGATGACAATATCCTGAGCCTGATCGAGGGCGTCGACATGTTCGCCTATGATGCAAGCCTGACTGATGTGGAACTCCCCGATTTCGTGGGATACGGCCATTCGACATGGGAAGAAGGAATGCGCCTGCGCTCAAGGGCAAATGCCAACCGCTTCATGGCCATCCACCACATGCCGTTTCGTACTGACAACGATATTGACCTGATTGAAGCGGCCATCAAGGCCATTCACCCTGCCAGTGGCGTAAGCCGTGAAGGCGACCACTACGAACTTTAGAATTTCGGGAGCGAACCCGGAAAGATTTCGGACCCTGCCTGGCAGAATAGGTGCCTATTTCGGGGTAGAGTTTGGATCGTAGGATTCTCCGATGGCAGGTGCGGAATTATCATAGTCGCCAGCGCCATTACCGGCCCTGTTGCGGTTTGAACGACCTTCGGCAGCTTCCTGCGCCGCGCGTGCGCCACAGGTAGCAGTGGCCGCACGAAATTTCTTCTGGAAGCGCTGCTGCTGCTCTGTCAGGGCGAACAGTGATCGTTCCTGTGCGCGGCTTCTGCCGGCACCACGCAGGAAACCCGCCTTTGCTATATTGTCGGGAGCTTTCACTTCGACAATGTCGCAAGTCCGGTCGGCAATGATGCAGGCTCCGCCAAAAGCGCATACCCGCACCGCGCCATGTAGCAGGACGACCCTTGTCGCCCCGGTACCCTCGTCAACATAGACATCAAAAACGGTGCCGCGCACACCAATGGTGGAAAGCGGTGTTTCTATCTTGAAGGCGTTCTTGGGAGAATTTCCGGTGATGAAGCGAAATGCGCCCTTGACCACCTTCAAGGTAGCGGTCTGGAATTGCGTCCCTCCAACTACGAAATCATCCAGCGATACAGACGAATTCTCGCCAACGATTACAAGCGAATCGTCATTGAGTTTCAATTCGCCATGGGAATTGGCATCCGCGGAAATCTGTTCGGCAGCGAAAACCGGGTCAGCCACACCAAGCTGGCCTGACTGGGACGCCGTAACGGTATTTTTGACCACTTCTGCCAGCCCGACCTGGTCCGCCGCCTGAGTGGCTGCGCCAGGTAACAACGCAAGGGTAGCGGCAAATAGGCCGATCACCCCCCTTCCCGAGAGCCGGGACGGTAGCAACTGGATATTTCCGAATATCGATGACACGGGGCCTCGCATTTGCCATTCCACGACCTTGCCGGCGAAGTCACCGCAAAGGCATGAAAATATTGCATCAAGGCAGCCCGCTAACAAGCCACCTTGCCCCTGACCACATTGAGAACAATGATTTGTGGCGAATAAAGGGCAGTATTAACGCCTGACCAGGATTTAGATATTCAGGACCGGGAAACCTGCGCCTACAAACATCCACCCGAATAGGGATTGGAATAGCATTCGTAGGTTTCTATTTCAGGAATAACCACGCTGTCCTGAATACCGTTCCCATTGGAGGACTGGTTTCTGGTATCCATGGCTTCCTGGGCTGCCCGAGCATTGCAGGATGCAGTTGGCGCGCGCCAGCGCCGCTGGAAACGGTTCTGTTGTTCGGTGAGTGCATATTGGGCCCGCTCCTCAGCGCGGCTGCGCCTGGCACTGCGCAAGAATGGAAGTTTCTGGATTTCGCGGCGTGACTTTACTTCGATCACATCACAGGTGCGATCGGCAACCAGGCAGGCCGAACCCTGTGAGCAGACCGTGACTGCCCCGCGCAAAAGAACAACCCGGGTTATACCAGACCCTTCGTCGACATAGACATCGAATACGGTTCCGCGAACACCTATTGTTGAGAGCGGGGTTTTTACCTTGAACGCCTTTTTCGGTGAATTGCCGGTAATGAAGCGGAACGCGCCTTTTGCCACCTTTACCGTGGCGTTCTTGAAACCACCCTGGCTGACCACGAAGTCATCGAGGGAAATTGACGAGTTCTCACCCACTATCACCAGTGAATCATCATTCAAGCGCAATTCACCATGCGATCCGGCGTCAGCGGAGATCCGTTCGGACGCAAATACCGGATCGGAAACTGCCAATTTGCCGGTTGCGGACCCCGTAACAACATTCTTGATGCTCGATGCTTCGCCGACCTTGTCCGCTGCGAATCCTTGCCCGAAACCGCACAGGAAAACCAAAACGGTCGCAAACATCCTGGGAGATACAAGAGAATACACCATCAAATTTCGAATGAAGTCTGAAAAGGAATTCATGGGACCTCGTCATATCAATTCTGTTTGACCCTGCAAAAGAGCAACCGCGTCATCCTGAGTTGCACCCGCGAATGTTGCCTGCAGAAAAGTTGTCCGAATTGCCCCTGCCACCAGTCTATAACGCCCGAGTACCTGTTGACAACTTGATTTATAAAGCGAAATTCCGGAAATGGACAATTCGATCACCATGCAATAGCGTCGGCGTTCGGAATAGCAGGCACGCGCCTGGCAAATTTGTGCAATCCCTGGCTGTGACTGGAAAAAATGACGGGCGCCCTGCGCATCTGGTTGAAACCCGCGAACCTGATGTTGGTCATTCTGGCGCTCGGACTGGTGTCGGGTGCATGGATGTGGCGTTTGGGCGATCCTGCCTTTTTGACCGCCGTCCGGAATTTCACCTTTGACACCTATCAGCGGATAAAGCCTCGCGAGCCCCTTGGGCAACCCATCCGCATCATCGATATCGACGAAGACGCGATAGCCAAATATGGGCAATGGCCCTGGCCACGGTCACGCATGGCGCAAATGGTCGACCGGTTGCGGGAGCTGGGTGCGGCGGTTGTGGTTTTCGATATCGTGTTCTCAGAACCCGATCCGAACACACCGGCAAACCTCGTGTCCCGGCTTGGCAAGCTTGACGGTGCAGAGCGATCCGAGGCGGAACGCCTGCTTTCCGGCTTGCCCGATGGTGACAAGGAACTGGCGGAAGCGATTTCCAGCACAACGGTAGTAACCGGTTTCTTCAACCAGTCGCTGTCGCGTGCGGGATTGCCGGCAGACAAATCAGGCGAAGCGGTGCTTGGCAATGCGCCGCTAGACGAGATCCTTCCGCCGATCGTCAATTCCGTGAAGAACCTTCCTGCCATCGAAGATGCAGCCGCTGGCAATGGCTCCATCACCCTCAGCGAGCAGACCGATGACCTGATCCGCAAGGTGCCAATGTTTCTGCGCGGTGGTGGCAAGAACTATCCCGCCCTGTCGATCGAGGCGATACGCGTGGCATTGGGCGAGCGTGGCTATGTCCTGAAGACAACGACAGCAGGCACCGAGATTTCGGCCGGATCAAACGCGATGGTCTCCTTCCGCATCGGCCAATTGGAGGTTCCGGTGACCGAGGACGGGAGCCTGCTGATATATTATGCCCACACGCCATCTGATCTCACTGTTCCTGCTGTCCAGTTGCTGGAGGGCGAAGACGAAACGATACGCGAGCGAATTGACGGCAATATCGTGTTCATCGGTACTTCTGCTGTGGGGCTCAGGGATTTGCGGATCACTGCCCTTGGCGAAAGCGTTCCCGGCGTCATGATGCATGCACAGATTGCCGACCAGATTCTCAGCGGGGCCTTCCTGCAGCGTCCTGATATTGCGCTGGGTATCGAGAACGGGATCATGGCGGCGGCAAGCCTGTTGCTGGTGGCAATCCTGCCCTTTGTTGGTGTGATTTGGTCTGCTGTACTGGGATCGGTGATTGCATTGGCAATTGCCGGCGGTAGCTGGCTTGCCTTTTCACGATACGGGCTGCTGATTGATCCGATCTACCCGCTTGCCGCAGCCGGACTTGTCTATCTGTGCAGCACAATCCTTTTGTTTGCCGTGACAGAGCGGGAAAAACGCTTTGTCAGGCGTGCCTTTCAGCGCTACCTTGCCCCCGACCTGCTGAAGAAGCTGGAAAACAATCCCGAAGCGTTGAAACTCGGCGGTGAAATCCGCGACATGACGTTGATGTTCATGGATATTCGCGGCTTTACGCCGATCTCCGAAAAACTTGCTCCGGAAGAACTCGTCGCCTTTCTCAACAAGCTGCTCTCGCCATTATCGGAAGCGATCCTGGCTCGCGAGGGTGCCATCGACAAATATATCGGCGATTCGATCATGGCATTCTGGAATGCTCCGCTTGATGTGGAAGACCATGCCAGGAAGTCTGCACTGGCTGCACTCGACATGCTGCGCATTGTCGGCGAACTCAATCGTGAAGACCGGTTCGGCTTTCACCGGCCGGAAACCGGACTTGGCGATGTGATGATCGGGATCGGGCTGAATTCCGGCGAAGGCTGCGTCGGCAATATGGGGTCGACCAATCGCTTCGACTATTCGGTGGTAGGCGACACCGTAAATATCGCAGCGCGGATTGAATCATCATGCAAGGAAATCGGTTGGCCGTTGCTGATGTCGGAAATGACTGCATCACGATGCCCGGATTTTGCCCTGCTGGAAGCGCGGGCAATCGCGCTCAAGGGCAAATCAAGGCCCGTAAAGCTGTTTGCCCTTGTTGGCGGTCCGGAGCTTGCCCAAACCGACCAATGGAAAAAGCTGGTCATTCGCCACAAGGCCTGTCTTGCAGCCTTGCCGGAGGCTTCCACGGCCAAGATCGAAACGCTCGTGCGGGATTGCCTTGCCGTTGCGCCCGAAGGACTGGACGAGTTCTACGCCAGACTGGTGGAACATGCAGTCAAACCGAAACTGCGAGCCGTGTGATCCGCCTGTGGCAATGGCACGTAAACCCGTTACCAGATGTTGATCGTGGCACAGGATGGTTGTCCATCATTGTGATGGGCAGATGGATGGGAATGAGGGGCGAAAACGGGCATGAATGACGCGCAAAAACCGGTGCTGGTCTGGTTCAGGGAAGATTTGCGCATCGCTGACAATCCCGCGCTGTTCAAGGCTGCCGAGACCGGCGCGCCCATGGTTGCCGTATTCATCCTTGATGAGGAATCGACGGGAGTGCGCCCGTTCGGCTCTGCGCAGAAATGGATGTTGCATCATGCCCTCACAGGGCTTGCAAAATCGCTGCAGGATCTGGGCGGCAGCCTGCTGGTCAGGCGCGGGGCGAGCGAACCGATCTTGCGAGACATCATCGCAGAAACCGGCGCAGACCGGATTTTCTGGAACCGGCGATATGGCCCCGGCGAAATTGCCGTCGATGCGAAGTTGAAGGCCGAGTTCGGCGATAGCGGTGTTGCCGCTCACAGCTTTCTCGGCGCCTTGCTGCATGAACCATCACGGGTCAAGACCGGAAATGGCGATCCTTTCCGGGTTTATTCGCCATTCTGGCGCGCGCTGGAACGGATGGGCGAGCCGCGACTGCCTTTGCCGGTTCCCGAAGAGATTGCCTTCCTGGACAACCGCCCGAAGGGAATGGAAATCGTAGAACTGGGTCTGCTTCCGGTGAAGCCCGACTGGGCGAAAGGCTTGCGCGACACCTGGCCCAATGGCGAGGCTGGCGCGCATGAGATGCTTGCGAAATTCCTCGACCATGGCATCCATGGATATGCAGATGGCCGGGACATGCCGGCTGCTGAAAATGTTTCCAGATTGTCGCCCTACCTGCGCTTCGGCATGATTTCTCCCTATCAGATCTGGCATGCTGCGAAAGCTGCCGAGGCAAATGCCAGGGACAGGGAAAAATTCCTGAAGGAAGTGGGTTGGCGCGAATTCGCCTATCACCTGCTTTTCAATTTCCCCGATATCGGATGGCGAAACTTTTCCGAGCGCTTCGACGTATTCCCATGGAAAGAGCAATCTCCAGACCTCAAGGCATGGCAGCGCGGCATGACCGGTTATCCAATTGTTGACGCGGGAATGCGGGAATTGTGGCATACCGGCTACATGCACAACCGGGTGCGCATGGTAGCAGCCTCCCTCCTCGTCAAGCATCTGCTTATCCACTGGAAAGCCGGGGAAGAATGGTTCTGGGACACTTTGGTGGATGGCGACCCGGCAAACAATCCTGCAAGCTGGCAGTGGGTGGCAGGCTCAGGTGCCGACGCTGCCCCCTATTTCCGGGTTTTCAACCCGATCCTTCAGGGCAGGAAGTTCGATCCCGATGGAGAATATACGCGTAAATGGGTTCCCGAAATTGCGGCATTGCCAGACAAGTACCTGCATTGTCCGTGGGAGGCACCCGCTGAAACATTGTTGAACTGTGGTATCCGGCTTGGAAAATCCTATCCGATGCCCATAATTGATCATGACAAGGCCCGCATCCGGGCACTGGACGCATTTGAAACGCTCAAGAAAGCCATTTGATCCATGAAAATAGCAGTAATCGGCTCAGGAATATCGGGGAATTCTGCAGCCTGGGCCCTTTCACGGCAACATGAAGTCACGATATTCGAAGAACAGGACCGGGCGGGCGGGCATTCAGCAACAGTCGACGTGGATTATGATGGCGTAACCATTCCGGTTGATACCGGTTTCATTGTTTATAATGAGGGAAATTATCCGCTTTTGACCCGGCTCTTCGACCAACTCGGGGTCAAGACCGAACTGACCGAAATGAGCTTTTCAGTGTCGCTGAATGCGGGTCGTTTCGAATGGTGCGGTCGTACGCTGAAAACCGTGTTTGCGCAAAAGCGCAACATGTTCTCACCCGGTTTCCTGATGATGTTGGGTGATATCCTGCGGTTCAATGCAAAGGCGAAGCGCGACCTTGAGGCCGGTGTCCTGTGCGGCCTTACGTTTGGCGACTACATGGACAGGCGCGGCTTTTCCCGGCGCTTGCGTGACGACTATATCGTGCCGCTGACGGCTGCCATCTGGTCAACGCCTGCTGCCAAGATGCTGGAATTTCCGGCCGAAAGCCTGATCCGCTTTCTCGACAATCACCGACTGATCCACATGCAAAGGCCGTGGTGGCGCACGGTGTCGGGTGGAAGTCGCGAATATGTCTCGCGTCTGCTGGCAGATTTTTCTGGTGAGATCCTGCTCTCCACTCCGGTGAGCAAGGTCACGCGGCGCAATGGCAAGGTTCAGATTACCGACCAGGGCGGAAAGGAGCGCGAATTCGATGCAGTGGTGATTGCGACGCATTCCGATCAGGCGCTGTCTTTGCTTGGTGATGCGAGTGCCGCCGAGCGCAGCCTGTTGTCGGCAGTCCAGTACCGCCCGAACAAGGTCTATCTGCATCGCGATCCTGCCCTGATGCCAAAGCGCCAGGACGCCTGGGCATCATGGAACTATATCGGAACCAGGGATACCGAGGGACATCGCGACATCAATGTTACCTACTGGATGAACCAGCTTCAGAATATCGACCGCCGCTATCCGCTGTTCATCACGCTCAACCCGCCTGTCGCGCCACGTGAGGAACTGACTTTCGCGCAATTCGAATACTCCCATCCACAGTTTGACGGCCCCGCACTGGCGGCTCAAATCCGGCTTGGGGAAATCCAGGGTGCACAAAATACCTGGTTTGCAGGAGCATGGACCCGTTACGGGTTTCATGAGGACGGGCTTGCTTCCGGGCTTGAAGCGGCATCCCTGATCGGATGTGATGCGCCGTGGACAGTGGCGGAACGGAAGGGTCATCAGAAACTCTCCACCCTGCTTCTTGAAGCTGCAGAATAGGCACAGGCGTGAACGGGCAAACAAGACCAGCGGCAAGCCTCTACAAGGGCAAGGTGATGCATGCCCGGCTGAAGCCGGTGGAACATCGTTTCACCTATGGCGTCAGCTCGATCCTGATCGATCTGGACAGGCTGGCCGAGGCCGGGAGACAAAGCCCGATCTTCTCGATCAACAGACGCAATCTTGTATCCTTCAATGAGCGCCATCACGGCCCAAGGGATGGGTCGCCATTGCGGCAGTGGGTCGATGACCTGATCTGCAAGGCGGGTCTTGAACGACCGCACCAAGTTAGCCTTTTGTGCTATCCGACAGTGCTCGGATATACGTTCAATCCGCTCTCGGTCTATTTCTGCCATGACAGCGATGGTGCGTTGAAAGCGCTTGTCTACCAGGTTCACAACACTTTCGGTGAGACGCATTCCTATGTCGAACCTGTCCGCAAGGGTGATGTCAGTCCGGCCGGCATTCGCCAGAGCCGCGCCAAGGGGTTTTACGTTTCCCCCTTCATGGAAATGGACATGACCTATCATTTCCGCATCAGCGAGCCAGACGACACCGTTGCCTTGCGGATTCTGGAAACCGACAATGGCGGACCGGTGCTTTCCGCCTGCTTTTTCGGCAGGCGCGAAACCCTTGCCACAGGTCCGCTTTTGGCGGTGGTCTTGAAAACTGCCGGAATTACGTGGAAAACTATTGCGGGGATACACTACGAGGCGCTGCGCCTATGGCTAAAGGGGATGAAACTGGTCAAACGTCCACCTGCCCCTGCACCCGTCAGTTATCCTGCGCCCGAAGGGGTTGAAACATTGGAGGAAAACCGGCTGGTGCCTGGCGAATGA
>JAGRLM010000243.1 GCA_020441795.1 Nitratireductor sp. | reverse complement strand
TTCCAACCGGGGTGAAGATCTTCTCCTGTATCGCGACCATGTAGGGCGGCTCGATCAATTTCTGTACTCTTTTCCTGTACGCCATTCTCCTCATCTTCCTGTTCACCGTTGGTGGTGTGACAGGGGTGCAGCTCGCCAATGCCGGCCTTGATCGCTCCTTCCACGACACCTATTACGTGGTGGCACACTTCCATTACGTATTGTCACTGGGTGCCGTGTTTGCGATCTTTGCGGGCTGGTATTACTGGTTCCCGAAGATGACCGGCTACTTGTACAATTCATTCGTAGCCAAGACCCACTTCTGGCTGACCTTCATCGGCGTGAACCTCGTGTTCTTCCCGCAGCACTTCCTCGGTCTGCAGGGAATGCCACGCCGCTACGTCGATTATCCCGATGCTTTCGCGGGCTGGAACTATGTTTCCTCGATCGGCTCCTACATCTCGGCATTCGCAGTCCTCATCTTCATCTGGGGTATTGTCGAAGCCTTCATGAAGAAGCGCGTCGCTGGTGACAATCCATGGGGCGAGGGTGCAACCACCCTGGAATGGCAGCTGCCTTCGCCGCCGCCATATCACCAGTGGGAAACCCTGCCGCGTATCAAGTAAGACCGCTTGCGGTCATGCCGCCGGGACCAACGGTTTCCGGTGGCATCCAAAAAGGAGTTGAGGTCCAATGGCCTATGTCGAAAACACCACGGCGATGAATGCAGATTTCGAGGAACGCCTTGAAGGCATCTCGGTCGCAATGCCGCGCGACTTCCTGGTGTTGCTGAAGCCCCGCGTCATGTCGCTGGTCATCTTCACGGCGCTGGTTGGCATGGTCATGGCACCTGTCCATCTTGGCATGGCAATCAGTGCCATCGCCATTGTCTGCATTGCCATCGGTGCCGGCGCGTCAGGCGCCCTCAACATGTGGTATGACGCCGATATCGATGCAGTCATGTCCCGCACGTCGACCCGACCCATTCCCGGCGGTCGTGTCAGCCCTTCCGAGGCGCTTGCCTTCGGCATCGTCCTTGCATGCTTTTCGGTAGCAACACTCGGACTGCTCACCAATTGGCTGGCTGGCGGACTGCTCGCCTTCACCATCTTTTTCTACGCCATTGTCTACACGATGTGGCTCAAACGCTGGACGCCGCAAAACATCGTCATTGGCGGTGCTGCTGGTGCTTTTCCTCCTGTCATCGGCTGGGCTGCCATGACCGGAACAGTATCCATGGAAGCCATTGTGCTGTTCGCCATCATCTTCCTCTGGACGCCACCGCATTTCTGGGCGCTCGCCTTGTTCAAGGCTGCTGACTACGGCAAGGCGTCTGTCCCGATGATGCCGAATGTTCACGGCAATCGCTCAACGCAAATCCAGATCTTCGCCTATTCGCTGCTTCTGGCAGTGTCCGGCGTGGCGCCGTGGTTCCTCGGATTTTCCAGCCTTGGCTACGGCGTGATCGCCATCCTGCTCGGCGCGGAATTCATTCGCGAAGCATGGCTTGTGTTGCGCATGGATGCGGCGGACACGAAAATGATCCCCGCCAAGCGCCTGTTTGGTTATTCGATCTTTTATCTTTTCGCCCTTTTCCTGGCACTTCTCCTGGATGCGCTGTTTGCCGGAGGTGCCGCGTGAAGCCCGAAACCGTGGAAATGAGCGAGCAGCAGAAACGCGCGCGCAAGTCCCGCAATATCGCAATTGGCATCGCACTCGCCCTGTTTGTCATCATCCTGTATGTCGGCACCTGGGCAAAATTCGGTGCAAACCTGTTCAATCGCTCGTTGTGAGGCACTGAGATCGTGACCAAGGAAGCCAAGACCGACAGCAAGAGCAAATCCGGCAAATCCTCCTTAGCGGATTTGCGGGTGGCGGCACTCTGCCTCGCTTTTGTCGGCGGAATGCTGGGTCTCGCTTATGCGTCCGTTCCGCTTTATCGCATCTTTTGCCAGGTGACAGGTTACGGCGGCACGACGCAGGCCAGGGAGAATTCCGAAGGCATAGTGATCGTCGATCACGATATTACCGTGCGCTTCGACACCAATGTATCACCGGGGCTGGGGTGGAAGTTCTATCCCGAGCAGCGCTCCATGACGCTCAAGCTCGGTGAGGTGGGTCAGGCCAATTTCATGGTCGAGAACAACACCGACAAGACAATCACCGGTACCGCGACCTTTAACGTCACACCGCAAAGCGCGGGATCGTATTTCAACAAGATCGCCTGCTTCTGCTTCACCGATACAGTGGTGAAGCCGGGCGAAAAACTGGAAATGCCGGTCGTCTATTTTGTTGATCCCGACATGCTCAACGCGGTTGAGACCAAGGACATCAAGACGATCACGCTTTCCTATACATTTTTCCAGACGGACAAACCGGAAAAGCCACTGGCTGCGATTGCAAAGCCGCAGGGTTCCGGTGCAAACGGCGGATAACACGAATTGGCGCGGTCACGGCCTGCGCCATGGACAATGACAGTTGAACGGGAGACAGACCATGGCCGATGGGCACAAGGTAAACCACGATTATCACATCATCGATCCGAGCCCCTGGCCCTTGATCGGCTCCATCGGTGCGCTTCTGATGGCCGTGGGCGGCGTTGGCTATATGCGCTGGCTGCGTGAGGAAAGTTTCGATATTGGCGTTGTCAATCTCGCCACGCCCTGGATTTTCGTCATCGGCCTCGTCATTGTCCTCTACACAATGTTCGCCTGGTGGTCAGACACCGTGAAGGAAAGCCATCAGGGGCACCACACGCGCGTGGTTTCCATGCATTTGCGCTATGGCATGATCCTGTTCATCGCGTCAGAGGTGATGTTCTTTGTGGCCTGGTTCTGGGCGTTCTTCGACGCCAGCCTGTTTCCTGCCGAAGTGCACCAGGTCATGCGCACCGAATTCACTGGTGGCCAGTGGCCGCCAAAAGGCATTGAAGTTCTGGACCCGTGGCACCTGCCGCTGTTCAACACAATCATCCTGCTGCTTTCCGGCACAACAGTAACCTGGGCGCATCACGCCTTGCTGCACAATGAGCGCGGCATGTTGAAGGCGATGCTGGCAATCACTGTTGCGCTTGGCATCCTGTTCTCCTGCGTACAGGCTTATGAATATGCGGAGGCTCCGTTCACCTTCCATGATTCGATCTATGGTGCGACCTTCTTCATGGCAACCGGCTTCCACGGCTTCCACGTCCTGGTGGGAACCATTTTCCTGCTGATCTGCCTGTTCCGCGCGATGGCGGGGCATTTCACACCGCAAAAGCATTTCGGCTTCGAGGCCGCCGCCTGGTATTGGCATTTCGTTGACGTGGTCTGGTTGTTCCTGTTCTGCGCCATCTATGTCTGGGCGTCATGGGGCGCAACCATGGCCCATTGAGGCATGAAACGCCGAAACATCTTCATCCGGGCGGTATCTGATACCGCCCGGTTCTTTTTGGGCTTCCGGATTTCGGTAACGGCAATGCGTTCACTGCTGGTTTCCGTGCTGATATCTTTCACGCTTTCCTGCAGCGCAATTGCGCGCGATATCTGGGTCACGCCGCCGGATCCCGTAACCCTTGTCCGGGTCATCAAGTCGCAAAGAATTCTGGAGCTGTGGCGCGGTGACGAACGAATTCGCACCTATGTCATCTCGCTTGGCCGCAATCCTGTGGGACCCAAGAGCCGCGAGGGAGACAGCCGTACACCGGAAGGTAGATATTTTCTGGATTTCCGCAAGTCCGACAGTGTTGCCTACAAGGCATTTCACATATCCTACCCCACGCCTGCGCAACGCGCCGCAGCAAGGGCAGCCGGTGAAAGTGCGGGCGGGTCCATCATGATTCACGGCCAATGGGATGGCTATGGCTGGCTCGGATGGCTGATGCAGAACTATGACTGGACCAATGGCTGCATTGGCCTTGCAAACAGGGACATCGACGAAATGTGGGATATGATCGGCTGGAACACGCCGGTGGAGATACTGCCATGAGCAACCACCAACACCACGACACGGCGCATTACCCGCCGGTTTCGCCCTTGCAGGCAGGACTGAAGGCAACATGCCCGCGCTGCGGTGTCGGCAAATTATATGCAGGCGTACTTACGCCGGCGAAACAATGCATGAATTGCGGCCTTGACTATTCCTTCATCGATTCAGGCGACGGGCCGGCAGTTTTTGTCATCATGATCCTTGGCTTTATCGTGCTCGGTCTCGCTCTGGCCTTTGAAGCGGCCTTCCACCCACCTATATGGGTTCATGTCATACTCTGGGTGCCGGTCATCGTGATCGCCTCGATCTGGGGATTGCGTTTCGGCAAGGCAATGATGACGGCAATGCAGTACCAGACCAGCGCCAAACAGGGTGAACTCGAATGAGCCGTTTTTCGCGAGCTCTTCTGGTGATCCTGATGCTGGCAGCATTTGCCACTCTGATCAGCCTCGGCAATTGGCAGGTCAGGCGCTTGCACTGGAAAGAAGCGCTCATCGCTGAGGTCGAGGCACGACGGGCGGGCAAAGCTGTTCCACTTGGCGAGGTTGCAAAGGCATTTGCCAGCAGCGGTGATGTCGACTACCAGCCAGTGACAGCGACCGGGCAATTTGATCATTCGCGCGAGGTCTTCTTCTACACCACCCGCGACGGTGCCGTCGGGTGGGATGTCATCACGCCAATGCAACTTGCCGATGGCGGCTGGCTGCTGGTCAATCGCGGTTTTGTGCCCGACCAGCTGCGCGATGCCTCACTTCGCCAGGAAGGTCAGGTAGCGGGAACGCTCACCATTACTGGCCTTGCGCGAAATCCGTTGAAGGAAAAGCCGAACAGTTTCATGCCGGACAACCGGCCGGACAAGCGCGAATTCTACTGGAAGAGCTTTGACGCAATTGCTGGCGCAACCGGCCTCGCGGGCGAGGCTGGTCTCATGCCGTTCATCGTTGATGCCGGGCCGTCGCAAATACCTGGCGGATGGCCAAAGGGCGGATCGACCATTGTTTCATTTCCCAATTCCCATCTCCAATATGCGATAACCTGGTATGGTCTCGCGCTTGCGCTCGCTGGCGTTGGCGGATGGTTTCTTTTCTCCTCCCGCTCGTCCCGGCGGTCAAACTGAGCAATATCCGCCCATCCTCTTGACTTGACCGTAGCCTGTCACTCTATTCCCATCATGAACACCAATTCCGATTTGCCCGACCTGACCTTGAGATTGTGCGGCCCGCGCGGTTTTTGCGCTGGCGTTGACAGGGCTATCCAGATCGTCGTGCTGGCGCTCAAGAAATATGGTGCCCCGGTCTATGTGCGCCACGAGATCGTTCACAACCGTTATGTGGTCGAGGGTCTGGAGGCGCGCGGTGCGGTCTTCGTCAAGGAACTGGACCAGATCCCGACCGGCACCAGCCAGCCGGTGATTTTTTCCGCCCATGGTGTACCGAAATCCGTTCCGGCCAATGCCGAGGCGCTCAACCTGCTTTACCTGGATGCAACATGCCCGCTGGTATCCAAGGTGCACAAGCAGGCCCTGCGCCACATGCGCCTTGGCCGCCATGTCCTGCTGATCGGCCATGCCGGTCATCCCGAGGTGATCGGCACCATGGGGCAATTGCCGCAAGGGGCCGTCAGCCTGATTGAAACCGTCGAGGATGCGGCAAACTTTGCCGATGACGGGCGCAGCCTTGGCTATGTCACCCAGACAACGCTTTCCGTCGATGACACCGCAGCCGTGGTTGATGCGCTCAAGTTGCGCTTTCCCGATTTGTGCGAACCAGCGGCAGAATCCATCTGCTACGCCACCACCAATCGTCAGGATGCCGTCAAACTTGCCGCGCGCGATGCCGATCATTTTCTGATAGTAGGCGCACCCAATTCATCAAACTCGTTGCGGTTGGTGGAAGTCGCCCGCCGCGCCGGAGCAAGACAGGCAATGCTGGTTCAAGGCGAACAGGAAATACCGTGGGCGGAATTCGAAACGGCGCGCATTGTGGGGCTTTCCGCAGGCGCCTCGGCTCCGGAAATTCTCGTCGATGCAATCATTGATGCCTTTCGCAGCCGTTTCAACCTCACCATCGAACTGGCTGAAACAGCAGTCGAGACCGAAATGTTCCCGGTCATGCGGGCCTTGCGGGATGTCCCGCTGCAACCTCGCGACATGGCATTTGTCAATGGCGCTGGTGCGGGAGAATAGGCATGGCGGTCTATACGGATATTCGCGACGATGAACTCGCCGCTCATTTGGCACGATATGACATCGGCAGCCTGCATTCTTTCAAGGGAATTGCCGAAGGCGTCGAGAACTCGAACTACATGCTGACGACGGATCAGGGGCCGTTCATCCTGACCCTTTATGAAAAGCGCGTCGACCCGGCAGATCTTCCCTTCTTTCTTGGCCTGATGGATCATCTTTCATCAGCCGGCATCAATTGCCCCCGGCCGGTTGCGATGAAAACCGGTGAAACGCTCGCCACGCTTGCCGGAAAACCGGCCGCCATTGTCACGTTCCTTGATGGCGTTTCCGTTCGCCGCCCGCAGGCTGCACAATGCCGCCAGGTGGGCGAGGTGCTTGCAGACATGCATCTGGCCGCAGACGGGTTTTCCATTCGCCGCAGGAACGCGCTTTCGCTTGATGGCTGGCGACCGCTGTTCGAGCGAACGGGAGAACGGGCCGAGGAAGTCGAGGCCGGACTTGCGGACTTCATCCGCAAGGAGCTTGATTTTCTCGAAGGCTGCTGGCCGGCCGACCTTCCTGCCGGCGTCATTCACGCGGATCTGTTTCGCGATAATGTCTTTTTCCTCGGCGGGCAATTGTCCGGCGTCATCGATTTCTATTTCGCCTGCAATGACCTGCTGGCCTATGATGTGGCCATCTGCCTGAACGCCTGGTGTTTTGAACCCGATTGGTCGTTCAATGTCACCAAGGCGAGGGCCTTGCTGGAAGGCTATCAATCGCGCCGCAGATTGTCAGTGGAAGAATTCGATGCGCTACCGATCCTGTCTCGCGGTTCTGCACTTCGCTTCCTGCTGACGCGGCTTTATGACTGGCTGAATGTACCGCCCGGCGCGTTGGTCGTGCCGCATGATCCCAGGGAGTACCTCGCGAAGCTGAAGTTTCACCAGGGCATCATCGAGGCAACGGCATATGGGGTCGATGCGCCCGTAGGAGTAGAAGTGTGACTGCATCCAGCCGGGTTGATATCTGGACGGACGGAGCCTGCTCCGGCAATCC
>JAGRLM010000242.1 GCA_020441795.1 Nitratireductor sp. | reverse complement strand
AGATATTTTCCAGCGAACCGCGCGTCACCACGATATCGATCCATTCGCAGAAGAATTATCCGGTGCGAAAGGAAATGTCGGATCTCGATGTCGGGCTTGCCGACGACACCGGCGATGACGACTATCTGGAAATACTGGACACTACACTCGCAAGGCTCGGGGATTTTCCCGCGCCCGATCTTGTCTTCTACAACGCGGGCGTTGATCCGCATGCCGATGACCGACTCGGCAGACTGTCGCTGAGCGATGCCGGAATCGTCGAGCGCGACAGGCGTGTCATTTCGCATTTTCGCGAACGCGGCATCGCTGTTGCCGGGGTTCTGGGCGGTGGTTATTCATCCGATATCGAAGTCATTGCGCGCCGCCATACGATCCTGCACCGCGTTGCGGCCGAGTTCGCAGACTAGCGACCAAATTTCAGCAGGCGCATGACGATGAAGACCGGAACGACGACCATCGCGCCATACAGGAAATAGATTCCAACCCGGCCGAACGCCTCATATCCAAGATCATAGAGCCAGTAGGCGAAATCGCGCGCAGCATACCACACTTCCATCGGCGTGAAGTTCATCGCGCTCATGATGATGCCGACAATCAGCGATACCACTGCCAGCTTGACGATGGTGCGGCCGGGCGTATCGCCAAGGAAACGGGTAACTGGGTCTGACAAATCGCCACTCCTGATTGGACTGGCGGAAACTAATCCTTCAAGGATGGCATTTCAAGGAAGGTTTCGAAGTCATGACAGCATGGCTTCCAGCGTTTCAAGGCGATCAGCCTCAGCGGGCGGCTTGTCCCAGCGCAGTCTCGATATGCGTGGAAACCGCATGGCAATACCGCTCTTGTGGCGGGTGGAGCGGTTCAACCCTTCGAAAGCAATTTCCAGGACAAGACCGAAATCGGCATCAGCACGCACCGAGCGCACCGGACCGAAACGCTCGACCGTGTTGTCACGCACAAATTTGTCGATCCTTTTCAGTTCCTCATCGGTGAAGCCGAAATAGGCCTTGCCAACCGGCACCAGCTCATCGCCACGCCAGACGCCGAATGTGTAGTCGGAGTAAAAACCCGACCGCTTGCCATGGCCGCGCTGCGCATACATCAAGACGGCATCAACCACCTGCGGATCACGCTTCCACTTGAACCACAGGCCTCTTGGACGCCCGGCGACATAAGCCGAATCGAGCCGCTTGATCATCAAGCCTTCAATGACGGGTTCAGGCGGGTTTTCTCGCAGGGCACGCAATTCATCCAGCGTGGCGAAGGAAAGCGGCCCCGACAGATCGAAACGCGCTTGCGGGAGGGTGGCGACAAGCGCGTCCAGTCGCTCCTTGCGCTGCGGAAGTGGCAGGGCACGGACGTCCTCATTGCCATCACGCAGGAGGTCATAGGCACGGATAAAGGCCGGATATTCCCGAACCAGTTTTGCGCTCACGGTCTTGCGGTTGAGCCGTTGTTGCAATGCCGAGAAAGGTGCAACCGATCCGCCGGCATCGCGCACCAGCAATTCGCCATCGATGGTGCCCTCGAAATTCATTGCCTCAACGATGTCGGGAAAGGCACGCGAAATATCATCGCCTGTTCGCGAATAGAGCCGGCGGGTGCCACCCTCGCCAACGGCCTGGATACGGATGCCGTCCCATTTCCATTCGGCCATGAATTCGGCCGGGTCGAAGGTCTCGAGATCACGCTCGTCTGCCGCATGCGAGAGCATGACGGGCCGGAACGGCGCGAGGGCCAGTGATACCGGCTTTGGCGCCCTGCCCTCAAGCCAGGCAAAGAGTGCGGTATAGGGCGGGGTCAACCCATGCCAGAGTTCCTCAATTTCGCCAATATCGACCTGCCCGAACTCGGCCAATGCCTGCTTTGCAAGCCGGGCTGACACGCCGATGCGAAGGCCGCCCGTGGCAAGCTTGATCACCGCATAGCGCTGCGAAGCATCGAGCCGATCCAGCAGGTCGCGCAAGATTGCAGGGGCGGTAGAGCGCGACGCCCGCGAAAGCAGGTCCATCACCTCGCCCAGGCTTTGCGGCGCATCACCGGCCTGCGAGATTGGCCAGATCAGTGACACGGTTTCCGCCAGATCACCGACGAAATCATAGGAGAGACGAAACAGTTCCGGGTCGGAAACTTCGCTGGCCAGTTCGCGAATGAGCGCCGGCTTTACCGATGGCAGATCGAGATCACCCGTGATGGCTGCAACAGCAAGACCCCTGTCAGGGTCGCGGCATTCGCGGAAATGGCGCAGCAGGAGCTCGATCTTGCGATTGCGCGACTGGGTAAGCACGAGGTCTTCGAGGAGTTCGGCAAAGGCGCGCATTCACTCGGCCTCGTCTTCATAGCCAATGAGATGCAGGGGCCGGGCACGGATCTGGTTGAGTTCGCACCACCTTACCAGTGCCTCCTCGCGGCCATGGGTGACCCATATCTCGCCCGCGCCCGTATCGCGGATGGACAGCGTCAGTTCTTCCCAATCACAATGGTCGGAAATGACCAAGGGCAATTCCACACCGCGCTGTTTCATGCGCGAGCGGATGGTCATCCAGCCGGAGGCAAAGGCAATCAGGGGATCGGGAAAGCGCCTGACCCATGGCGCATTGAACGCCGATGGTGGACCAAGAACCACGCCACCCGAATAGTCGCCGGTTTTCCCTGCTGCCACGGTTGCAGCGCGCAATTCGCCAAGCGCAATGCCGCTCGCCTCATAGTAGTCACACAACTCCTTCAACGCGCCATGTATGAAAACCGGGCCGGCAAAGCCGTTGTCGCGCAACAGGCGGATGACGCGCTGCGCCTTGCCCAGTGCATAGACCCCGACGAGATGGGTGCGGTCCGGAAAGTCGGCGACCGAGCGGATGAGTTTGGCAATTTCAAGGGCCGGATGAGGATGGCGGAAAACCGGCAATCCGAATGTCGCCTCGGTGATGAAGACATCGCAAAGAACAGGCTCATAAGTCTCGGCAGTCGGGTCCGGCATGCGCTTGTAGTCGCCGGAAACGCAGATACGAATACCCTTCCATTCGACCAGGATTTGCGCTGAGCCGAGCACATGGCCAGCGGGATAGAATGTAACCTCAACGCCATTCACGCTGATTGTCTGGCCAAGGACCGCTGCTTGCTGTTTTTCGCAGAAGTCCGCGCCATAGCGGATTGCCATGATCGCCAGCGTATGTGCGGTTGCCATTACCGAATGATGTCCGGCACGCGCATGGTCGGCATGGCCATGGGTGACCAGCGCACGGTTAACCGGCCTGACCGGATCTATGTAGAAATCTCCGGGCGGGCAGTAGAGACCCCGCGGTGTTGGATGCAGCAGATCTTCCGGGCGCATCGCTTTCATTTATTGCTCAACCGTTCTGCGGCAAGGTCTATTGCAGTCCGGCAGCATCAACAATGCCGCCGGGGCAGCCGGGATCGGTTTGCGGTGATGCAGCAATCAGTGCCGCAAGGTCGGGAATGGTGGTTATCGTACCCTTGAGGCCGATGGTGATCTCCCGGATAATCTGGCGCTTGCCGTCGCGCTCACAGGCGATGCGCAGCCGATTGCCCGATCCGGGACCAAAATCCTGCTCGAATGCACGGCGAATTTCAGCTCCGGTCAGGTTCGAACCGATGCGGGCTTCGAAGAGCTTTCGCAGCGAGGAGGCATTCACGACATCCAGCAATGCCAGCGAATCCGCGAAATAACTGTCGGGCGTGCCTGCGTAACACGTGCCATGCTTTATCCATTCATGGCGCTCAAGCGCGGATTGCGTGCCAGGCATGGCGATGCGCAACCGGTTCCAGATGCCTTGCGAAATCCTTTCCATCGGAACTTCACGCCAACGCCCGGCCTTGTCATCGTCAATGGCTGACTGGTCGACACCGCAATAAGCGCGGGAGCCGGGTTGCGGCCACAATCCGTGAAGCGAGAACTGGCGCGAATCAGGGCGATCCGATGTTTGCGAGCGGCATTCGCGTTTCCGCGGTGCTGTCTCGCAGAATGCCGGTTGCCACGACAATGCCAGAACATAGGCCTGTTGGGATGCGCTGTCGGCGGGCGAGCAGGCTGTCATCATCGCCAGGGCCAGCAGTGCCAAGCTGGAAATTGTCAAACGCATTCGCTTTGCTCCCGGCCGATTGTACAGGCCCTTGATGCGAAATCAGTACAACCACCTGTCAAGTAGCGCAAATCAGTACTAGATTTGTTCCATGTCGAAACCACGCCCTGATGGCTTTGCGCAAGCCGATCTTTTCCTGACATTGCCAAAGCCTTTCATCGACTGGTTCGGTGAAAAGGGATGGCAGCCGCGCGCGCATCAGCTGGAACTGCTTGGCAGGGTGCAAGGTGGCGAATCAATGTTGCTGATCGCACCGACAGGTGCTGGCAAGACATTGGCCGGCTTCCTGCCGAGTTTGACTGATCTTGCGATGCGAGCGAGGCGCAAACCCGGCGAAGCTCATCGCGGTGTGCATACGCTCTACATTTCGCCGCTGAAGGCGCTTGCCGTTGACATCAAGCGCAACCTGGAAACGCCGGTTGCGGAAATGGGATTGCCGATCTCCATTGAAACGCGGACCGGCGACACACCCCAGCACAAGCGGCAAAGGCAGAAGCTCATACCGCCGGAAATCCTGCTGACAACGCCGGAGCAATTGGCGCTGCTGATAGCGGCTGGCGATGCGGCGCGGTTTTTCGAGGATCTCGAAGTGGTGATTTTCGATGAATTGCATTCGCTTGTAACTTCGAAGCGCGGGCATTTGCTGGCATTGGGCCTTGCAAGGCTGAGGACGTTTCGTCCCGAACTCAAGACAATCGGCTTGTCGGCAACCGTGGCCGAGCCGGACGAATTGCGGCGCTGGCTCGTCAGCCAGGGGCCGATGGGCGAGATACACATGTCCGGCGTCATCGAGGTTGCGGGAGGGGCCAAGCCCGAAATCACCATTTTGAAATCACGTGAGCGCGTTCCCTGGTCGGGCCATTCGGCGCGCTATGCAATGTCGGAAGTCTATGAGGCGATCAGGGCGCACCAGACCACGCTTCTCTTCGTCAATACCCGCAGCCAGGCCGAACTGCTGTTCCAGGAATTATGGAAGATCAACGACGACAGCCTGCCGATTGCGCTGCATCATGGCTCACTGGATGTAAGCCAGCGACGAAAGGTCGAGCAGGCGATGGCCGCCAATGCCTTGCGAGCCGTTGTTGCGACCTCGACGCTCGATCTCGGCATTGACTGGGGAGATGTCGATCTCGTGGTGCATATCGGTGCGCCCAAGGGAGCCAGCCGCCTGGCGCAACGCATCGGACGCTCCAACCACCGCATGGACGAACCATCGAAAGCCATCCTTGTGCCAGCCAACCGTTTCGAGGTGCTGGAATGCCAGGCAGCGCTTGATGCCAATTACCTAGGCGCGCAGGACACCCCCCCCTTGCGGGAGGGTTCGCTTGATGTGCTGGCGCAGCATGTGATGGGAACAGCCTGTGCCGGACCGTTCAACGCCGCTGCACTTCATGCTGAGGTTACCTCGTCAGCTCCCTATGCCGCACTTTCGCGCGCCGACTTCGACCGCATCATCGATTTCGTTGCAACCGGCGGATATGCGCTGCGAAGCTATGAGCAATATGCCCGCATCCGGTTGACCGCCGATGGCAGCTGGCGCCTCACGCATCCCCGCTTTGCCCAGCAATACCGCCTCAATGCCGGAACCATCATCGAGGCACCGATGCTGGATGTGCGCCTGACCCGCAGCCGAGCCAAGGGAGCGAATGCCCGTGGCGGACCGGTACTGGGGAAGATCGAGGAAGGATTTCTCGAAAGCCTCGTCCATGGCGATACGTTTTTGTTTGCCGGCAAAACACTTCGCTATGAGGGCATTCGCGAGAATGCGTGTTTTGCTTCGACGGCTAATGATAGAGACCCCGCAATCCCCTATTATGCGGGTGGCAAGTTTCCATTGTCGACCTATCTGGCCGAGCAGGTGCGAACCATGCTGTCCGAGCCGGAACGCTGGAAGGCCCTGCCGGAGCAGGTTGGCGAATGGCTGGCGATCCAGAAGGCAAAGTCAATTCTGCCAAAGCGCGATGAATTGCTGATCGAGACATTCCCACGCGGCGAACGCTATTACATGGTAGCCTATCCCTTCGAGGGCAGGTTGGCGCACCAGACGCTTGGCATGTTGCTCACCAAGCGGCTTGAACGCGCCAAGGCGAGGCCGCTGGGTTTTGTTGCCACCGACTATGCGTTGGCGGTCTGGGGGCTGATGGATTTCGGTCGCATGTTTTCGCGAAACGAACTGTCATTGTCGGCGCTTTTCGACGAAGACATGCTGGGGGACGATCTCGAAGCCTGGCTGGATGAATCCTTCCTGCTGAAACGCACCTTCCGCTATTGCGCAACCATTGCCGGCCTGATCGAGAAGCGCCATCCCGGCAAGGAAAAGAGCGGGCGGCAAATGACGGTGTCTTCCGATCTGATCTATGACGTGCTGCGCAGCCATGATCCGGGTCACATATTGCTGGAGGCGACACGGGCGGATGCTGCACAAGGCTTGCTCGACGTGCATCGGCTGGGCGACATGCTCTCGCGTATCAAGGGTCGAATCGTGCATAAGGGACTGGAACAGATCTCACCGCTCGCTGTGCCGATCATGCTGGAAATCGGCAAGGAAAGTGTGGCGGGCGATGCACAGGAGGCGCTGCTTGCAGAGGCGGCAGACGAGTTGTTGAAGGAAAGCATGCTTTGAACCAGGCCGCAGCAAGCGCACTTGATGCAGAGCGCAATCACGAATGCATCCTGGAATTCGCCGGGGTGCAGCTTGTTGCCGATCCTGCGGGATGCCTCTACTGGCCGCAAGAGCGGCTACTGGTATTTTCCGACCTGCATCTGGAAAAGGGTTCGTCACAGGCTGTTCGCGGGCGCATGATCCCGCCCTATGACACAGGTGCCACGCTGAAGATGGTGCGCGATTGCATAAATCGATGGCAGCCAAGCAGCGTCATCTCGCTTGGCGACAGTTTTCATGATGGTGGCGGGGAGGGACGCCTGCCGGACGAATTTCGTCAATTGTTGACGGACTGCATGACGGGCCGCGACTGGGTATGGATATCCGGCAATCATGACCCCATGCCGCCTGCAGCACTCGGAGGTGTTGCCGCAGATGTGCTCGCACTCGGTCCCCTGACCTTTCGCCACGAACCGCTCCCGCAGTCAGGCTGCGGCGAGATTTCCGGCCATCTGCATCCGCAGGCGCGCATTGTCAGGCGTGGAAAATCGGTTCGCAGGCGCTGTTTCGCAACTGACGGATCGCGGCTGATCATGCCGGCCTTCGGGGCCTATACCGGCGGGTTGAACATTCGCGACAAGGCCTTTAGCGGGCTCTTCGACCTGTCGCGGCTGCATGCCCATGTCATGGGCCGGGAACGGATCTATACCATTGACAGCAAGCAGTTGGTGTAGGGTCAGAACAGGGCCAGAAGCGCAATGGCATGGCTGGCCGCCACGAGCAGTGTCAAGGTAATGCGAAGCCTTGCAAACCATGCGGGTGCCTGACCGGCGTGGATCGAAAAGCTGTCCCAGGCACCCTGTGCGCAAAACGCCACCAGCAATACCATCAGGCAAAGCGCATCCGGCAGGAAAAGGCTGATCCAGCCGATGATCGAGGCAACAACCGAGAATACCAGCCTCGACAATGACGACCGGGACATCGGGCTGTCGCGCAGTGCCATGCCCCAGCGAATACCGCCGAGAAATGACAGGATGATAGCAGACCAGGTCTTGAAGCCGTCAGCAAGGAGCGGATACCAGACACTGTTCTGACCGGACAGGAGCAATCCGAACGAGAGCACCAGAAAAGGCAGGAAACCCGATAGCGACAACAGCCATGCGGCGCGGATCGCGGTTTGTGCTTCCTTGTCCGATTCCTGCATTTCGTGTCGTCCCCCTTGCAGCCAATAGTGCCGGTCATCTACAGGTTTCCGGCGCAGGGCAGGCAGTTTTGGCCCGAGCCTCTAACCTTATTTGCGTCCACCGCCAAATATGACGCTTGCAAGCCAGCCCGTTACCAGGGCGGCAATGACGGCAAGAGCGCCATACCAGAAGCCATAGGTGTGGGCGAGCGTATACATGAATTTTTCGAAGCCGGCCTTCTCGACCTTGAAACTGCCTTCGCGGCTGGCAAGCATTTCGCCGTTGCGAAACAGATATGCGGTGACCGAATGCTTGCCGATGGGAACATTGGAGGGCAGGCGCAAATTGGCCCTGAACAAGGTGCTGCCCAGGAACACGACACCCGAAGTGTCTTCGGTGAAGAGCCGTTTTTCCCTGCGAACACGGCGAAGCGAACTGGCGAATTCCGGCGCAGGCTGGGTGAAGGTTACCCCACCGGTTGAAAACAGGCTCAGCGGAATCCGGTCAACGCCAATGGCGTTTTCCTTCAATACGGGTTCCGGCGCAATCGCTGCCAGATCGCGGTTTGCGGCCAGGGCATAAAATGACGGTACGTTGCGATAGACGCGGCTTTGGCGGTTCATCCAGATGCCGAACAACCTCTCCTTGCGCCTTACTGTGACCTCCTCCATCGGGCCGGTAATCGCCACCACGACGGAATATTCATTGAGTGTCTGCGCCAGCTTGTCGGGATTTTCGATGGTGCCGAATACGGCGATTTCCGATCCGGAAAAATCCGAATTGACTTCAACCGTATCTAGCGAGATTCCCATCTGGATTTCTTCGCGCGGCACGGTCTGCGAACCGGCAGGCCGAACGGTCAGCAGCGTTGCTGCTACAAATGCCAGACCTATTGAAACCAGACTACCGCGCATCATTCGTCAGTTCCCCGACACCAGGATTGCGGTAAGGGAGAATATGTCCTTAGGCGTCACCACGAGGTCAAAGGCAAGACGCAGGGCCACCGAAAGCACCAGAAGTCCGAGAAGCGCGCGCAGCTGATCGCCGCGCAGGCGCTGGCCAACAGCTGCGCCAAACTGCGCGCCGATGACACCCCCGACCATCAGGATCAGCGCCAGAACCATGTCCACTGTATGGTTTGTCGTTGACTGCAGGATGGTGGTGAAAGCTGTCACGAAGATGATCTGGTAGAGCGACGTGCCAATAACCACGCTGGTTGGCACATGCAACAGATAAATGAGTGCCGGCACCATGATGAAACCGCCACCGACGCCCATCACGGAAACCAGAATGCCAACGAGAAAGCCGATGGCAAAGACAGGGATTGCGGACAAGTAAAGCTTGGACTTGCGAAAACGCATCTTGAACGGCAGGCCATGCACCCAGTTGTGCTGCCCCGGACGGCGGGTGTCCGCGCCACCACCGGCCTTGACGCGGCTGCGCGCGCGCAAGCTCTCGACCAGCATCAGCGAACCGATGGTCCCCAGGAAAAAGACATAGAGGATGGCGATCATCAGGTCGAGCTGGCCTGCATTGCGCAGGATCGTGAAGATCATGACACCGAGGCCCGACCCGGCAATACCACCCACCAGCAACACCGTTCCAAGCTTGATATCAATCGTGCCGCACCGGAAATGCGCGAGCGCGCCGGAGACGGACGATGCGACAATCTGGTTGGCGCCGGTGGCAACGGCCACTGCAGGGGGGATATTGTAGAAAATCAGGAGTGGCGTCATCAGGAATCCGCCGCCCACGCCAAACATGCCAGACAGAAATCCGACAGCCACTCCCATCCCGAACAGGATAAAGACGTTCACCGACAACTCGGCTATGGGCAGATAGATGCTCACCTGCATCTCCCTGATATCGACGGGGAAAGCGTCATCCCTGGCGTGAGGCGTGGCGCAATGATGCGGGGCTTAATGCGCCTCACCTTGCAGGTTGTCAACAAATGTCATGTCGCAGGCAGTATCACTCTGGCCGGACAGACCGATTGCCGATGGCACGCGGCTCAGGGGCTTTGCTTCCCGAAAGGGAAGGCATTGCACAGGGAAATGCGCAATGTCGCCCTTTGCCTTCAATGTCAGGCGCTTTGGCCGACCAGTTTTTCCAGCAGTTCTGCTGTTACTTCGCCGTCAACCGGCAGGCCTTTCTGCTTCTGGAACTGGCGGATCGCATCACGGGTCTTGGCGCCCATCAGGCCATCGGCAGGACCGGGATCAAATCCGAGCTTTGCCAGCATTTCCTGTGAGCGGCGCACCATTTCCTTGGGTGAAAGCTGTTCCGGCGGTGTCTCGGCAGACAGGCCCGGTATGCTGGTCCAGGCCGGGTTGGGCGTAACCGAATTGGCATCCGCGTTCAGCTCTGCCGGCTTCCACAATTCCACCAGGCCGCGTGCGGTCTGCAGCTGGTCCGGGCGCATCGAGCCAGCCAGCGTATCGCGTTTCTGGGCAGCATCCGCATCTCCGCCGCTGGCAGCAATTGCGAACCACTTGTAAGCTTCAACCAGATTTTCCTCGACGCCCTTGCCGCGCGTATACAGGATTCCGAGATTGACCTGGCTGTCCTTGACCCCCAGTTCACCTGCCTTGGCGAACCATTGCGTGGCTGCTTCCATGTCCTGGCCCGATGACAACAGACCGCCGGCATAAAGGACTGCAAGATTGTGCATCGCCAGCGCATTGCCCTGTTCGGCTGCGCGCTGATACCACATCGCCGCCTTCTCAAGATCCTGCGTACCGCCATGCCCCTTTTCGAGGAAGTTTGCCAGGCGATATTGCGCCGGAGCAAAGCCTGCGCGGGCTGATATCTCGTACCACTGGCGTGCGGTGTCTAGGTTCTGCTCCACCAGATCGCCATCGGTATAGCGGCGCGCTACCTCGAACAATGCCTGCGGATCACCGGCCTCCGCAGCCTGGCGCAGAACCTCATTGCCGACCTCTTCGGGAACTGCCGGCACGGAAACGGTATCGCTCCCTGCCATTGATGCAGAATTGCCGGTATCGGTTGCGGAGGCGTCGGTTGCAGGAGTTTCTGCATCCGTAACAAGCGGGTCGCCTGATTGGGTGCCTGCGTCAGCCGGGCTGCCGGCATTGGCCTGGACTTCGCCTGAAGCTTCGGTCTGTGCGTCGACAGGTTCTGCCGCGCTTTGCGACGAGGCATCGGACTGCGCCACTTCGACAGTCGCAGGCTCGCCCGACCCCGTGACCATGGATATGATCGGACCGGCCATGACCGCCAGGAGCAATATCGCAGCGCCGCCCATCAACAGCTTCTTGCGGCCCGCAAGAACGGAGCCTATTGCGCCCAATCCACCGATGCCTGGCAGCTTGAGCCCGGCCCTGGCCGGTTTTTCCTGCGGTTGGGATTCCTGAGCGCCTGCAGCGGCGGCCATCTGCGCCGCAGCCTGTGCTGCGGCCTGTGCTTCGCGACGCTTTTGCGCGATGAGATCGCTGGTTGCTGTCGGCGATGCCGTGGTTGCCTGCCCGCCGCGACGCCGTGCAGTAGCCTGGCGCATCAGCGCTTCGAGGTCAGGAACTCCCGAGCCCGGTTCAAGCGGCACATCATCATCTGGCAGGGACTGGTCGGAATTGATCTGACCAGCGTCATCCGGCAGATCGTTGTATCCGTGCCGGTTGCCAAGCGCATCGCTGGCATTGATGCCGCCATCGGCCATTTCAGGCAGGTCTTCCATATGCAGGCTTGGGGCATCATCCAGGGGTGGAAGATCCTTGCCATGGCCTGCACGGGAATAGCGGGTATCCTCATTTGATTCGAATGAGGACTGACGCGATTCAACCGGATAGTCGTCCAGCAGCTCATCACGGGGATGGCTTGTAGCATGACCTGCCGCCATCGACATGGCGGGAGCATAGGCAGAGCTGCTGTCGGCACCAGACCCATAGTCGCCGGACGCATATTCGTTCTCATGCGCCTGCTGGCGTGAAGCGCCATAGCCGCGCTGATCGTCATAGCCATCACCGGCATTCATGCCGCCGTAGCGGGACTGAGCCGGGTAATGCGAAGCCTGGCTTGCCGACTGCAAATGCTGCTCGATATCACCCAGTCGCTCGGAGATCATGGTCATTGTGTCGCGAACCGACTCGAATGACTGCGCATGCATCTCACCCAGGTGACGGGTGCTTTCCTCAAGGTTGCGGAGGTCTGCCGCCAACTGGCTGACATAATCACTGTCTTCTGCGAAATCTCCTGACGTGGCGCTGGAACTGGCAACCATGCGGGCCGCTCGTTCAGCTGCCTCTGCCGCCGCGTCCATGGCTATGTCGCGGCTATTGGCGATCTGAAGCTCGATATTCTCAAGCCGCTGGTTGAGTGGCTCGAGATCAAAACCGTTGGCACCAATGGTTGTCAGATGCGAGGCTATGCCTGCCAGTTGATGCTCTAGGGCAGCCAGTTGTTCGCTGTCGGGAAGTGCCGCATGTGAGGAACCTGCGACCTTTTCGATGCGGTCCGACAGGACGGAAAGCATCGACATGATTTCGGAATTGTCGCTGCCAGCCGCATTGTGCGAAACCGAGCCGGGTTCGGGAAGCCGATCGAAAATGGCTGTCAACTGCGATTCGATGACCGAAAGCACAGCCTCGAAATTTGCAGTATTCGGGCGGTCTTCGCTGTCTGCTTCGGCTGACGCTGCCGAAAGGTTCGTGCGGGCGGTATTTTCGACAGCCATGTGTGCAAGATGATCGACAATCTCGTCGAGGCGTGAAGCCAGTATTCCCGACGCATCAATATCGGCAGACTGCAATCCGGTTTCCGCCAGGCGGTCCAGCTTGCTTGAAAGGGCTTCGAGCCCCTGGAAAATGCCGTCAATGGCAGGCGCTACCGGTTCCTGGCCAGGACCGGCAGCCATGGCATCGAGGCGTATTGCAATTTCCTCCAGACGGGATGCGAGCGCGTCCTGTTCAGCCGTGGTAGAGCCGCTCTGGAAAGCCTGCTCTGACAACAGGTCGAATTTGCGGGAAAGTTCCGAAAGACCGTTTTCCAGCAGTTCAACCGGAAAGCTGTTTGCAGCAGCAGCATTGTCTTCCGCGACCTTGTCGATGGCCTTTGAAAGGCTTGTCATGCGCGCCTCGATGCGATCAAGCGCATCCAGGCCGCCGGGCGGATTGATCGAAACTGCTACCAGCGCCCGCGTGATTTCATCCAGCCGGTCATTGATCATGTTGAAATTGAACGTCAGGGACTGGTTTCCAGTACCCGAAAGCGCATTCACCACGTCACTGAGTTCTTCAACATGCTGCTGAATCGCGCCCAGCGACATGCTCTCCATCCGATCGCGAATGGCCGTGACATGATCCGAGAGCATGATGATGTGGTTGATCGTTTCCTGATCATGCCCGCTGTCGGCACCATTGCGAATGGCAGTTGTAACCGTTTCCTCAAGGCGGGCAGCAATGTCGGCATAGCCACTTTCAATCGAGCGGGCGACCCCGCCAAGATCGATCTGTGGTGACCCATGCGAAGCGACAACCGCTATTTCCTCGCGCATCTGATGGAGTTCTGCCGCGATTTCATCCAGATATACCGGTTCGCCAGCGGGATTGTTCTGAAGCCGCGCGATACCATCAGCGATGCGCTGCAGTTCTTCGGCAAGCATCTCGTCGCGGCGAGGATCAGGGCGCATGTCAATGGCAGACTGGTTGATAGCCTCGCTGAGCGAATGGCCGACTGTCTGGATCCTGTTGTCGAGATCGTCGCGCATCCGGGCAAATTCACTGCGCAGTTCCCTGCCCAGGCTGTCAATCTGGTCGGGTGTCACGACGGGTATTTCGGAGCGCTGCGGTGCCTGCCTTGTGGCGCTCAGCCCTGCAAGCTTTTCCGCCAGGGCATCGATACCCTCGCGGATGCGTCCGATATCCTGGCCGGAATTGCCTGGCATGTGCTGAGTGACCGGCCGCTGCGCCGGTGCGGGGCGAAACTGCCTTTCGTCGCGGCGATAATTGCCATCTGCCTGGGCAGAGGCTGCCGAACGCCGTGGCGGTTCCGGATTGTGGCCAACGGGACGCTGATTGTCAGACGCAATTTGGCGCCGTTGGAGTTGGCGCTCTACCGCGTCGATCGGATTGCTGCCGGGCCTTGCGGTCGAATGCGAAGGGCCGGTTTCCGCTTCGTGGCGGAGCTTTTCCAATTGTGATCTCAAACGACTCATGTTTTGCCCACACACCGGATACCGGCGATTCCCCTCATTGGTCTGACAACTGGCAACCGAGAATCAGGCTGCAGCGAATCCCTGTTTGTGGGCACACATTTCCGTAAACAGGGTAAACAAGCCGTTAAC
>JAGRLM010000241.1:10283-10697 GCA_020441795.1 Nitratireductor sp. | reverse complement strand
CCGTGACCGCGCCCAGCGTCAGCGTCCCGCCAAGCGTGTTGGCCGGATTGTCCAAGACGCTCGTCGTATGCACATCCGTGAAGTCAACATCATGGAAAGCAATCGTGCCAGTATCGGTCAAGGTTGGGATTGATGAATCCTCGGTGACAGCACCGGCATCATTGGTCAATCCCGAGGTGATGACCGGATCATCATTCGTGCCGGTGATGGTGATTGTGACCGTCTGCGATTGCGATGCCGCCGTGCCGGTGCCGCTGTCATCGGTTGCCGTCACTTCATAGCTGAAGGTCAGCGTCTCGCCCGCGCCAAGGAAGTTGAGGTTCTCGGTGGTTGAATAGGTCCAGCCGCTCGACACCGTGTTCGTCGTGTCGTCAATCGCCAGCGCGCCCGTGTTGTTCAGCACGAAGCCGTCAA
>JAGRLM010000241.1:5990-10094 GCA_020441795.1 Nitratireductor sp. | reverse complement strand
GCCGTGATCGCATCAATCACCGGCTGGTCATTCGTGCCGGTGATCGTGATGGTCACAACCTGGGTATCAAATTCCGGCTCATTGCCGGAAGGATCACCGGAACCAGCACCGCTGGTGTCAATTGCGCGGACAACGACATAGTTGAGGATGATTGTCTCGCCATCGGCAAGATAATCAAAGGCATTGAGATGATTGTCGGCAGTCACATCGGAATTGAAGTTCCAGGTGATGGTGCCATTGGTGGAGCCGGTCTCAATGATGAGCGTTTCGCTCAGGGTCAACATCGCCTTGAGGGTCGCGTTATCGGGATGCGATCCGGATGGCCCGGTGCTGGTCGGATCGATGGTGACGGAATCAATCACGGCATTGACGGCATCGGTAACGTCGACGTCAATCAGCGTCAGCGTGCCCGAAACGGCAAGTGGCGAATTGGTCTCGACCAGCGATTCAGCGGCAGAATCACCCGCCAGAATCTGGATGATCGGAGAATCGTTCAGTCCCTCGATCGTGATCGTGACTGTCGCCGTGTCAGAATAGCCGTTCTGGTCTTCGATCGTGTAAGTGAAGCTGTCGAGTGCAGTTTCGTTGATTGCCAGATACTGATGGATCGCACGACCATCATAGGTGACGTTGCCAGTCTGGCTGATCAGCAGGATGGCACCGGAAGGCAGGACAACCGAAGCCACATTGCCCACGAAGGTAAGGTTCTGGCCGTTCACCTGCGTGACAGTGACAGCGAAGCCGTCTGGATCAATGTCCAGGCCACCACCAGAACCGTTGATCACATTGACTTCGTTGTTCCCGCTGCCTGCAAGAATGGTGTCCTCGTTGACGGTGAAGGCGTCGTCACCGGCAATTGGCGGATCATCCTTGTCGGCACCCGTATCGCCATTCTGGCCCTTGTCGTCATTGGCGCCGTCGTCACCATTGCCGTTCGAATCCCCGTCACCCCTGCCTGACGCGGCGGAATCAAACGCAATCTGGTCGAAGGAATTTGCGCCATCAAGTTGCGTTCTGTCACCCAGCGAATGGGAGACAACATCACGCAATTCATCGAGTGCAACCTTGTCTTCCAACAGGTCGAAACCGGACTTGCCGATCCGGACTGCTTCGTTGGAAAGCGACGTCACCACCCATTTGTCGCCATCTGAATCGACACGACCCAAAATCGCCCCAGTGATCGGATTGATCAGGACATAGCTGCCGACATGACCGGTATCGGGATCAGGAAGGACGGTAAATTCGCCAACGCCAAGCTTGCTGTTGATCAAAACTTTCGGGGTGGTGCCGCGAATGCCCATGGTCGCAATCGGCGTGACGATCTGCATGTTGCCATTGGGCGCAACCTCGCCGGCCACGAAGACGAAGGCCCCCTCGACAAGGTTGAACACCATCGAGCTCTTGTCGGCAGCTGCAGGATCAAAGATCAGTTCATTGAGAACCATGCGGGCATTGGCCGACATCGAAAAGACGGTGTTGTCGATAAACGAAACCCCGAGTTTCGAGCCGTCGGCCGTCTCCAGAATATCTCCCTGGTAGACAGATTCACCAACTGCCAGTGTGGATTTCGTTCCGTCGGTGTGGGTGACGGTTGCCTCACCTTCAAGTGTCTGTACCTTGCCGATCTTCAACAGGCCGGCGATGTCGCCCGATTGCGCATACTGGCCCGGCGCAAGTGGCCCGGCCAGAAGCGAGACGGTTGCGCCGGATAGAACGGCACCATTGGGAGCCACCAGATCGGGTGGTGTATCAGTGAGGAAATATCCGCTTACAACAAAGCTGTTGCCACCGGAATTGAGGACGAGGTCGCTTCCCTCGCGGGAATACTCACCGCGAAACAGTATATCGGTATCGGAAATGGCAATGCTGTCTCCAGAAGACTGGAGCACCAACTGCGTATTTCCACTTTCCGAAAATATCGTATGGGAAGCTGCCATGGTTTAATTGAACCCAAGCCTTCGTTAGCTACCCCTGACAGTCACACTAGCTGCTCTTCTCAGAAATGTCGAGAAAACGTTCGGCACAAGACAAATTGTTTAAGGAATGCTTAACGCGTCGCACCGGCCCTGATTCAGCGGGGATCACGAAATGCTGAATCGCGAATTTTCAATACCGGCTTCAACAGATATTCCAGCACGGTGCGGTTTCCGATCAATATCTCGACGGAAGCAACCATCCCGGGAATGATCTGGATATCGCTGGCAAGCCTGGGGTTTTCCTCGACGCTTGTGGAAATGATGATCTGGTAGAATGTCTCGCGGTTTTCATCCTGGATGGTATCCGCCCCGATGCGGACCACCTTGCCGGTCAGCGAACCGTATTTCGTGTAGTCATAGGCTGTCAGCCGGATCACCGCCTTGAGGCCCGGCCGCACGAACGCAATGTCCTGCGGCCTGATCCTGGCTTCGATCAGCAAGGTGTCATCGGTGGGAACGATCTCGGCGATGGTTGTTCCGGCCTGCACGACTTCACCAAGGGACGAGACGTTGAGACGGTTGATGACGCCATTGACCGGCGAGCGCAATGCAGTTTGCCCGACCCTGTATTCAGCCTCCTTCAAGGCATTGTTGACCACCGACAATTCAGCATTCACTTGCGAAATCCGTTCAACGATCTTCGCGATGTCAGAGGCCTCGTCCGCTTCGATCAGGCCACCAGCCTCGTTCACTTCTGCGGCAAGCCGCTTCTGGGCCGATGCAAGGATGTTCACGTCAGAACGAAGTTCTGAAACGCTCCGCTCAACAGACAGCAAACCAAGTTCCGGCAGTGCACCGCTCTTGTTGAGCTTGCGGCTCAGCTCCAATTCGCGTTCGCGCAATGCCAGCAGCGCATTGTTCTTTTCCTGTGTCGCCTCGGCTTCAAGCAATGCCTGTCGACGTTGTGCCAATTGCTGTTCGCGAACGAAATTCTGCTTTTTCCGGTTTTGCAGATCGGAATTGAAGACCGCGATCTGGTCACGATAGAACGGCTCATCCAGCGCCGTTGCGTCGGAAGGCATCTGGAATTCTCTGTCACCTCTTGCTTGTGCGCGAAGGCGCGCAAATTCAGCAGAAAGCGCTGCCTTGCGCTGATGCAATTCGTCGAGTTTTGCCTTTGCAAGTGCATCATCGGTCCGCACCAGCACCTGGCCTTTCACGACCTTGTCGCCTGCAGCAACCAGAATTTGGGAGATGACCCCCTGTTCCAGGTTCTCGACCAGTTGGGTCTGGGTTGACGGGATGACCTTGCCGGCACCACGCGCCGTCTGCTCCACCTCGGCCAAATAGGCCCATGCTCCAAGTCCTGCAAAGAGGAACACCACCACCCAGATGACCATCCAGGCACCTGTTGGCACATGGCTCTCCACAGCGGCTGCCGGATTGTTGGCAAATTTGAACTCGTCATATCCCATCGCTGGCACCTGCCGGATTTGACGCTATTTCGTTGCTGTTCTTCCGGAGCAAGGCAAGCACCTGGTCCTTTGGACCATCCGCCACCAGCCTGCCGCCATCAAGAACGATCAACCGCGATACGAGAGCCAGCAGCGAACTGCGATGCGTCGCAACGATGAGCGTCATTTCCTCATTCATCGTTTCGCTGATACCGCGGATCATTTGCATCTCGCTCATCGTATCCATCGCGCTGGTCGGCTCATCAAGGAACAGCACCTTTGGCCGGGCGATAAGGGCACGTGCCAGCGCAACCGCCTGGCGCTGTCCGCCGGAAAGGCCCTGCCCGCGTTCCCCGATCATGCGCGAATAGCCAAGCGGATGGTTGAGTGCAAAACCCGCAACGCCGCTGGCTCTGGCGGCACGCTCCAATTCCTCCTCGCCATCGGGATTGGTGATCAGCATGTTGTCGCGCAGGCTGCCGGAAAACAGATCGGCATCCTGCCCGCAATAGACAATCGATGTACGCAGGTCCGAACGATTGTAGTGCCGTGTATCATGCCCATCGATCAACAAATGGCCTTCATCCGGAACATAAAGCGCATTGAGCAGCTTTCCGAACGTCGATTTGCCTGACCCAACCCGCCCGACTATACCGACTTTTTCGCCCGGCTTTATCACCAGCGACAAACCGTCAATCGCCTTGCCGTCCTGTCGCGGATAGCTGAAAACCACA
>JAGRLM010000241.1:0-5950 GCA_020441795.1 Nitratireductor sp. | reverse complement strand
GGCTGGTGGTCGCGCTCCAGCCGCATCAACTTGTTGAGCTGGCGCAGCGCGGTGACGCTTTGCTGCGTTCGGGCCAGCGTCATCGCGATGCTGCTCAGCGGTGCCAGCACCCGCCCTGACAGCAGGTTCGCAGCGACAAGTGCACCGATGCTGATATCACCGGCAGCAACGAGGAAGGATCCCCATACCAGGACCAGGACCGACACCACCTGTTGGGTGGACATCGTGAAGAACATGGCGAGCGACGACCAGAACCGGATCGAGGCTCCGGAGCGGATCGAACCCGAAATCGCCCGCTCCCATTTGCGCTGCATCGCGCCTTCACCAGCCACCGCCTTCACGGTTTCAACCGAGACGAGGGATTCGACAAGTATCGCCTGACGGTTGGCAATCAATTGTTGCGCCTTGGAAACAGAGCGGCCAAGCGGGATCTGGATGAACAATGTTGCCACCAGCACAATTGGTACTGCAATCATCGCCACCAGCGCCAACTGCCCGACAAACAACCACAAGACGGTCAGGAAAATTCCGATGAACAACAGATCGATGGCCGACGAAATACTCGCCGACGTGAAGAAGTCGCGAACGGATTCGAATTCCCGGATATGACTGCCAATCTCGCCAGCCCCCATGGTCCTGCTTGCCATGGTCGCATCCATAGCCTGTTCAAACAGGTGGGACGAGACGCGCATGTCTATCTTGCGACCCGAATGGTCGATGATGATTGCGCGCAGCATTCGCAGAACGAAATCAAAGAACAGCGCAATCAGCACTCCGACAGCGAGCGCATATAGCGTCGGTATCGAGTTGTTGGGAATCACCCTGTCATAGACATTCATCACGAACAGCGGCAGCGCCAGGCCGAGCAGGTTGATAACCAGCGCTGCTACTACAACATAGATCCATGTCGACCAGTATCTGGCTGCTACCGACCACAGCCAATGCCCGCGGCCCGACCTGCCCGAATTGGTATCGGCATCAACATCGGCATCATCGCTCGCATTGTCGGCCACGAGGATGACGGCACCCAGTGCCTGTTCGTCCAGCTTCTTGCGAGTAACCTTGATTGCCGCCGGAGAGCCCGGAATGACAAGTCGGGCACCCTCGCGCCGGTCCTTTTCAGTGACCACACCAACACTGCCATTCTTCAACGGCACCACATAGGGGCACACCAGCGCAGAGACGTCGGAGGGCAGCGCTTCCGCGACCTTTGCGGTCATGTCGAGGCGACGCGCGGCTTCGCAAAATGTCTTTGCATCCAGAACGCCGCCTTCGCTGGGAACACAGCGTTCGATTTCGGCTTGCGAAAACGGCTTGCGGTGAAAGAAGGCAACGAATTCGAGCGCCGCAAGATACGGGTCGCGACCTGCTTGATCCTGGCTGGCTGAAAATTTGGACTGCTGTCGGCGTGTCGGCTTCTTCATGGGACCATTGGCAGTGTCAGTTCAGGCTGCGCCGGTCGGCAGATGCAAGGCCACCGGTTTCATCAACGCGAACTCAGCGGAGGCAAATCGATGGTGGTGATGGCACCGCGGGAACTGCCATCCAGAGAACCGGATGCACTGCGAAGGTCATCCATCTTCAAACCGAAATCGGCTGAATAGCCGGTAACGACGCTCGGGTCGCTTTCGATGCCGAAATATTTCAGCAATCCGCCCATGCTGGCCAGCATTTCGTAACTGGCAAAGAGCCGGATTGATTCAGCATTCGACAACTCATAGCGGCTGCGGAAACGGGTGTTTTGCGCATCCAGAACATCAAGCAGGCTACGCTTGCCGGCTTCGTATTCGTTGAAATAGGTGTCGACCAGTTTGTTGTTCTGATCGAGCTGCCGCCGCAAAGCCGTGACCTGCGAGCGCCCTTCGACATAGCGCGCCCATGCAATCTGGATATCCTGGCGGATGTCACGCAACAACGCGTCATGCTCGGCGCGCAAGGCCGCCGCGCGTTCGCTCAGTTCACGTGCACGGCTGCGACGGATGCCGCCGTCAAACACCTTCCAGCTCAACACGACCATGCCCTTGAGTTCATCGTTGCGACCGGGCGTACCTTCGAGGTCTTCGCCGCGCGTGGCGCTGCCTTCGAGGCTCAACTGCGGATAGAGGCTGGATTCAAACTGCTTCTGGTCGAAATGGCCGACATCGATCTCGCTGAGACTGGCGCGGATCCTGGGGTTGTTGCCCGCCGCAATTTCCACCGCCTCATCCGGGCTGCCTGGCAGTCCTTCGGGATATCGTACGGCGGAAAGTTTGACCGGCTGCGCGCCTACGACATTGCGAAACTTCGCCTTCGCCGTCTCAAGGCTGATCTTGATTTGCGCAACCAGCGACTTGGCAGCTTCGATGCGCTCTTCCGTCTGCTGAAGATCGCCGATCGGCGCATTGCCACCAGTGAAACTCGCGCGAATGCGCTGCGCCAGTTCCTCATGCCGCTTCACATTGGAATATGCAAAGGCAAGCAGGTCGGTATGGCGCACGATGTCGACATAGGCCTCGACGCCCGCAAGCGCGACGGCCTCGGAACGTGCCTGTATTTTTCCCGATGCCGCCTCGATCCTGGCCCGCGAACGATAAATGTCATTCGCGCGGTCGAAACCATCCAGCAGCACCTGGCGAAAACTTGCCGTTACCGAACGGCTGTTGCGCCAGACATTGTTCACGTCCGGGCCGAGACCCTGGGGCCGGTCAATCTTCTGCTTGCCATATTCCATGCGCAGGTTGATTTCCGGCATCAGGCGACCCATCGCCTGCTTCAGCGTTTCCTCAGTCGCCCGGTAGGTCGCTTCTGCTGCCTCGATCTTCGGATTGGTTGCGACGGCAAGCCGAACTGCCTCGTCAAGCGGCATTGCCGTGGCGAGACCTGTTCCGGAAAAAACTGTTATCCCGAACGCCAGAAGCGCCGAGCCCAACCTGCCTGCCATATTTCTCGACCCGATTTTTCGGTTCTATGTTTTTGGTTTAATTGCCTGAAAGCTAACACTTGAAAGACGAGAAACACAAACTGATTCACTGCAAAACCGCAGTATTGGCGGATTTCCGAACTTTTTGTTGCAAGGCTGCATCGGATTTCTCCTGCAACCCTGCATCAAAAAGTCAGTCCGATCTGGAATCAGTGATTGTTGCGCGGCGTGAACCTGGTGGCTACCGACTGGAAATCCGGTGCCCCGTCAAGAACCATGCCCTTGTCGAACTGGCCGACATTTTCACGGAAGATCTTCTGCCACGGCGTCTGGTTTACCGGCACTTTGTAGCCGCCCGCAGCCTCAAGCGCTTGCCTGCGGCTTGCCCATTCGGCTTCGTCGACAAGCACATTGACCTCGCAAAGGTTCAAATCCACACGCACCTTGTCGCCGCTCTTCAGCAAGGCAAGGCCGCCGCCTGCAGCAGCTTCCGGCGATGCATTGAGGATCGAGGGCGAACCGGACGTGCCCGACTGCCGCCCGTCACCAATGCAGGGCAGTGCATGAATGCCGCGCTTCAAGAGATATGCGGGCGGGCGCATGTTGACGACCTCTGCGCCTCCCGGATAACCGATCGGACCGGTACCGCGCATGAACAGGATCGAATGCTCGGTTATGCCCAGCGACGGATCATCGACGCGATGATGAAAATCCTCCGGTCCGTCAAACACCACTGCCGTGCCTTCGAAAGCCATCGGATCAGCGGGATTTTCCAGATAGCGCTTGCGAAATTCCGGCGAGATAACGCTAGTCTTCATGATTGCTGAATCAAACAGGTTGCCCTTCAGATTGAGGAAGCCTGCATCCTTCTTCATCGGAGCATCGCATGTCCTGATCACATCGCTGTTCTGGATTTCGCGGCCCTGGCAATTCTCGCCGATTGTCTTGCCATTGGCGGTCATGGCGCCGGGATGCGGCAACAACCCGGCTTTCATCAACTCGTTGACAACTGCCGGAACACCACCGGCGCGGTGGTAGTCCTCGCCCAGATACTCCCCGGCCGGCTGCAGATTGACCATTAGCGGGACGTGATAGCCGTGCTTCTGCCAGTCGTCATTGTCGAGATGGACGCCGAGATGGCGCGCAATCGAATTGAGATGGATCGGCGCATTGGTGGACCCGCCAATGGCCGAATTGACGACAATCGCGTTTTCAAAGGCTTCGCGGGTCATGATCCTGGTCGGCACCAGATCTTCATGCACCATCTCGACAATCCGCAATCCCGTCAGATAGGCCATCTGGCCACGCTCGCGATAAGGTGCAGGAATTGCAGCCGAGCCGGGCAACTGCATTCCCAGCGCCTCGGCAAGCGAATTCATCGTCGTGGCCGTGCCCATGGTGTTGCAATAGCCTACCGAAGGGGCCGAGGATGCGACGAGGTCAAGGAAACCGGCATTGTCGATCTCACCTGCTGCCAGCAATTCGCGTGCCTTCCACACAATGGTGCCGGACCCGGTGCGCTCACCCTTGAACCAGCCATTGAGCATCGGCCCTACTGACAACGCAATTGCCGGAATGTTCACCGTAGCAGCTGCCATCAGGCAGGCTGGAGTGGTCTTGTCGCAACCGATCGTCAGGACGACACCATCCAGCGGATAGCCGAACAGCGTTTCGACGAGCGAAAGATAGGCAAGGTTGCGGTCAAGCGATGCCGTCGGGCGTTTGCCTGTTTCCTGGATTGGATGCACGGGAAATTCCAGGCAAATGCCACCAGCAGCATAAATGCCTTCTCGCACACGCTTTGCCAGTTCCATGTGATGGCGGTTGCAGGGCGAAAGGTCTGAACCCGTCTGCGCAATTCCGATGATCGGCTTGCCGGACTGCAATTCCTCCCGTGTGATGCCGAAATTGAGATAGCGCTCAAGGTATAGCGCTGTCATTTCCGGATCATCGGGATTGTCGAACCAGAGACGGGAACGCAGTTTTTTCTCGGTCATGGATTTACCTTGCTTGTGTCCGGGCTGAGCCTGAGTTGTACGGGAGCCGATTTGATCAATTCATTAGCATGGCTTCAGGCCTTTTCCAGGTCCTCTTCGATATAGATGCGGATGATTTGCCGGAAATCGCTTTCGGCCACGAAGCCGAGGGCCTCAGCGCGCCTGGCCTCGAAATTCTCGGGCCAGTTTCTGACAATCGCAATGATTGCATCATCCGGCTGGTGCTTGATGCGTTTGACGACTTCCTCGCCGGCAATCTCGCGCAGCGCCTCGATCTGTTCGGCCACGGTGCAGGAAAGGCCCGGCATTGTCAGCGCGCGGCGATTGTCGAGCATGTCGAGATTAAGTTCGGCTGCATGCGTCAGAAATCCCGCTGTTGCCCGTGGTGAGGCAAACCAGTGGCGGACAGTGTCGGCGACAGGCAGGATCGCCTCCTTGCCATTCAGTGGCTCGCGGATGATACCGGAGAAGAACGACGATGCCGCCAGATTGGCCTTTCCAGGACGAACACAAACCGTTGGCAGACGAAGCGACACGCCGTCAATGAAACCCTTTCGGCTGTAGTCGGTGATAAGCAGCTCGCCCATCGCCTTTTGCGCACCATAGCTGGTGAGCGGCGTGGAAAAGAAATCATCGGGAATCCTTGGCGGAAACGGCGCTCCGAATACCGCAATGGAAGATGAGAAAACGAGCTTCGGCCGATATCCCTCACCCACCTGCCGAATTGCCTCCAGCAACTCCCAGGTTCCCCGCGCATTGACGTTCCAGCCCTTGTCGAAATCCTGTTCGGCTTCACCCGAAACAATCGCAGCAAGCAGATAAATCACATCGGCCTTCAATGCTGCCAGCTTTTCTGCCTCGCCCGCCGCTGCAATATTGCCCGTCATCCGCGTGACCGGAAACGCGGCCTCTACGTCTGCGGGTTCAACAATGTCCTGCAGGATCAGTTCGCTGATTGCCTCGCCACCAATATCGCCATCGGCAGCGAGTTTGCGGGCAAGTTTCTGCCCCACCATTCCGCCGCCGCCTATTATGAGAATGCGCATGATCTACT
>JAGRLM010000240.1 GCA_020441795.1 Nitratireductor sp. | reverse complement strand
ACCCCTGTTCTGGGCGTGTTGCAGGATCGCGGCTTCAAGGTAGCATTGGTCACTGACGGGCGAATGTCAGGGGCATCGGGCAAGGTGCCGAGCGCCATTCACCTGACACCGGAAGCCCTTGACGGCGGGCCGATTGCGCGGATCCGCGACGGCGACATGATACGGCTTGATGCTGTGACAGGAAGGCTGGACTTTCTGGGCGATGCAGGTGAATTTGAGGTGCGCGCAATAGTCCATCCCGACCTGACCGGAAACCAGACCGGAATGGGAAGGGAGCTGTTTTCGGCGTTTCGTGCCAATGCGGGTGCTGCCGGCGACGGGGCTTCGCTGTTTTGAAACGGGAGGGTTGCTCCCGAAAGGGAGATTTCATGACCCGAGCGATTGCAATGACCATGCTGGTGGTTGCCGGCCTTGCCGGACAAACCGGAACCAGCGCCGCACAGGAAGAGAATTTTGGGCGGCATGAGGGCTATTACTATCCTGTGCCGCAAAGCGAGGAGACCTATACCAGCAGCGTACCGGAACTGGAGGGCGTCAATCGCAAATCTCGAGTCGGTCTGGTTGCAGGCCTGATCAAACGCCAGCTTGAACGCCAATATGATCCCGGCTTCATCATCCTTGCAAAAGGGCTTGAAGCGGAAAAGATGATCATCATCGCCACACAGGATGGTCGCTATGACACGCTTTACCGGCTGCGTGCACTGATTGCAGCGCTCACTTCGGAAGCCCGTTTTTCACCGCTGTTGCAAAATTCCGGCGCGCCGGAAAACTTCAACTTTCTCGACTTGTTGAAGCTTGGCGGGTTCAAGGAACTGACCTTGTCGAATGGCAAGGACGTCGCGCATCGCATCATCGTGAAATAATCGCGCCATCGAATGGATCAGTAGGCGGGCGGCTCGACCCCCGCAGCGCGGCATGCCCCGGTCAGCGTGTTTGCCATCAGCATGGCTATGGTCATGGGGCCGACGCCGCGTGGCACCGGCGTGATCGAGCCTGCAACAGCCGCACATTCGCCATAGGCAACATCGCCCACAAGGCGGGTCTTGCCTTCGCCCAGTTCCGGCGCGTCGATGCGATTGATACCCACGTCGATCACGCAAGCGCCGGGCTTTATCCAATCGGCCTTGATCATTTCGGGCCGACCGACGGCAGCCACCAGAATGTCTGCGGTCCTGGCAAGTGCCGGCAGGTCCCGCGTACGGGAATGGGCAATGGTCACGGTCGCATTTGCTGCCAGCAACAGGTTTGCCATCGGCTTGCCGACAATGTTGGAACGACCTACCACGACTGCGTTCAAACCAGAAAGATCGCTCTTTCCAAGCGTGCGGCGGATCAGCACCATCGACCCTGCAGGCGTGCAGGGCACATAGGCGGTCTCCAGTTCACCGGTTCCCAGTTTGCCTACATTGATGAAGTGAAACCCGTCCACATCCTTTTCCGGCGCGATTTCCTGAATGACCTTGCCCTCGTCAATCTGTTTGGGCAGTGGCAATTGCACAAGGATGCCATGAATTGACGGATCGGCATTCAACTCGGCAATCAGCGCAAGCAGATCGGCCTCGGCTGTGGAGGCATCAAGGCGATGCGTGACCGACTTGAACCCGCATTCCTCGGCGCGCTTTCCCTTGGAGCGGACATAGACCTGGCTGGCGGGATCCTCGCCGACAATCACGACTGCAATACCGGGAACGACGCCGGTATCCTTTACCAGTTTCGCGGTTTCGCGCTTGACGGTTTCCACCACATCAGCGGCAACCTGCGTGCCATCAATCACCGTTGCCGCCATATGACTTCTCCGTCTTCAATTGGACTGCATTGCTGGCCGCACCATAGGCAATCGGTTGTTTTACCGTCGCGCGAAAAGCGACAGCCACGGCGCATATTTGCGCCCGTTTCACTGCCGGATTGGAGCAACAAGCACGGATCAGCAAGCCACGCTATTTGCGGGCTGCTGCCAAAGCCTGCGCAAGGATATCCGGATCGCCAACATGATTGGCAAGAACTAGGAGCAGCCTTGCATTATAGGCGTCGCTCTCATCTCGCGTGAGCGTTTCGTGTTCCGCCAGAAGTGCCGCGTAGAAATCATCTGCACGGGAGAGATTGGGTTTCAATACAAGCTTGCTCATCCTTGTCCTCCCTTCATGCCACGTCACCGTGCAAGTCATTTCCCAAAGCGCGGCGCAAGGCCCGGCGGATGGCCTTCTCGCTGTATTCGCGCCAGCGGGCGACAACATGCTGGTCTGGCCGGATCAGGTAAATCGCTGTCTTCTCATTTCCCAGATAGCGCTCGCCTATCGCGCCGGCACCGGCTGATTTGAGTTCAAGAACGCGAACATGGAACCCTGCCTCTTCAATAGGCTCGGCGTTATTGACGTTGATCGCCAGCAAGTGAAAGCCGCCGTCGAGTGTGTCCAGCAACCAGCCACCGGGAATTGGCGCGTCGACGGCGGGCGATCCTGGCCGGGTACGCGATGGAAAATCGCCTTCGTCAGGTCCGTTCAACGGTGATCCATGATAGACACATGGAACAGAGAGCCGACCGGAATTGACCAGGGGCCGGGCGAATTCGTGCTTCTCGGCAAGGTCAAGAACCGCGTTGCGCAAGATGCGCGACATTTCCGATTTTGGCGTGATGAAATCGGTGGAGCGGGTGGAATTGAGAATGTTCTCGTCGGCTCCAAGAACCCGTTCGGCGTCATAGGTATCGAGCAATGCGGCATCGGCCAGGCCGTCGATCACCGCCTTCAGTTTCCAGCCCAGATTGTCGACATCCTGCAGACCGGAATTTGCTCCGCGCGCGCCAAAGGGCGATACCTGATGAGCGCTGTCGCCAGCGAAGATTACATGGTCATAGCGGAACTTTTCCATTCGGCGGCACTGGAACGTGTAAATTGAAACCCATTCGAGCTCGAATTTGACATCGTCACCCAGCATGGCCTTGAGGCGCGGAATGACGTTTTCCGGCAGTTTTTCCCTCTCGCGGTCAATGTCCCAACCAAGCTGGAGATCGATGCGCCAGACCCCGTCGGGCTGCTTGTGCAAGAGCGCGGACTGGCCACGGTTGAAGGGCGGATCAAACCAGAACCAGCGTTCCGTTGGAAAATCGGCTTCCATCACCACGTCGGCGATCAGGAAATTGTCCTCGAAAACGCGCCCGACAAAATCCAGTCCCATCATGCGGCGGATGGGCGAATTGGCACCATCGCATGCCAGCAGCCAGTCTGCCTCCAGCGTGTACGGTCCGTCGGGGGTCTCGACATCGAGGGAAACGAAGCCGACTTGCTGGCGAAGTGCTGAAACCTTTGAATTGCCGCGAATTTCCAGCGGCTTGCCTTGGGATTGCAATTGCCGGCAGCGGTCCACCAGGAATTTCTCGAAATGGTATTGCTGGAGGTTGATGAAGGCGGGGCGCTTGTGCCCGGTCTCGGGAAGCAGGTTGAAATTGTAGACCTCGCGCTCGTCAAAGAAGACGCGACCGGCATTCCAGGTTACTCCCATTTCAGTCAGCGCGGGATCAACGCCGAGACGGTCGAGAATTTCCAGCGTGCGCTTGGAAAAGCAGATTGCTCGCGAACCGAACGACACCTTGTCGTTTTCGTCGATCACGACCACCGGCACATCGCGCTGCGCAAGATCGATGGCAGCTGCCAGCCCCACCGGACCAGCACCAACAATAATGACTGGATGGCGCACGGGATCAGCAGCATCCTGATCCGCAGAGCGCTGATACGGGTAGAGCGGTGTTTCGAAGATTCGCGACATGGCCATCACGCTCCGCTGTTTGCGATGAAAATTGAAATGACGAAAAGCAGGACGCCAAGTGCCGCGACAAGGGTAAGCGTTTTGCCGGTCTGGTCCCAGACCTCGCGCCAGGTGTGGATACGCAGCAGCCGCCGCCGGTCCGCCTTGGTCAGTTGGTCATAATTCGGCGGATAGAGGCGTGGATCCCGGTTCATCACCATGTCCCTGCCTGCCAGATGCTTCCGCCACAACTGGGCGAAATAGGCGAGGAAGAACATGCCGAGCCCGCTCAACATCAACCATTGAGAAAAGCCGAGTTCCTTCATTGCTGACATTTCCTCCACAAGGGTGCCCGTGTTCTCACATGCCAAATCTTTCTGACGCCAAGACGGCAATGCCTGCAGGAACCAGCATTGGGGCCAGGACGGTTGCCAGCAACCTGCGCAGCGTTTGCCGCAATCGCTGCAGGTCCTGCGGTTCCGATCTGCTGCCGCCGAATGCGCTGGCAAGCAGATTGGTATATTGCGGCAGGCCCCAGCGCGATTTCACACCTCGCATTTGTTCGATCCGATAACTGACGACAATGGCCCGGATGAAGATCGCCAGGGTCACCAATCCCCACAGTCCGGAAAACCCGACAAACCAGGCCATGGCTCAGCCTTGCAATTCCTGCCACATCTTCAAATCGCGTTCCGCGGTCCAGATGCGCGGCGTATCGATGCCAAGTGCCTCGTCATAGGCGCGCGCGACATTGAATGGCAGGCAATGTTCGTAAATCGCGTAATCGGCGAATTTTGGATCGCAAACTGCTCGGCAGGCATCCCAGGCTTCCTTGAGCGATCCGCCGCCCTGGGCGATACGGGCAATCGGGCGATAGGTGGAATTGACGAAATCAGCGGTATTAGAAAGCGCTGCATCCACCATCTGCTTCCCGACCAGAGCATTTCCCCTGCCCGGTGCAATTGCGTCGACATCGAAAGAGCGGATGTTTTCCAGCGTCTCTTCCCAATCGTTGAAATGCCCGTCGCCGCAATAGCAGGC
>JAGRLM010000239.1 GCA_020441795.1 Nitratireductor sp. | reverse complement strand
CCGGTGAAACTGACACCTCGCGAGCAGCAGATCCTGTCGCTGGTGGCACAGGGAAAGACCGACGACGAGATTGCCACGCTGCTGGGCCTGGGCAAATGGACGATTGTCGGCCATCTGCAATCAGCCAAGTACAAACTGGGTTCAAGCAACAGGACTTCAGCTGTTGCAACGGCGATAACCCATGGAATCATCAGCCTCAAACGCGCAGTGTGAGCACTCCCCCGAAATATGGCAATCACCTAAATTGAGGTGATTGTCGGGCGCAGCCACGAGTGGAATCGATTCCCTGTTTCAACCAAACAGGGAGTCGTTCCAATGATCGAATATATCGAAATGCATGAACGCAATCAGAAGGCCAATTTGCTCGAGCAGTTCTATCGGCTTCGCAAACATGTTTTCTGCGATACGCTTGGATGGGTGCAGGCCAATGGCGACGGACTTGAAATGGACGAATTCGACGATCGGTTCAACGTCGTCATCGTCAATGTGGATGAACAGACAGGCACGGTAGATGGCGGGGTGCGGCTGATGCCGACGACCGGGCCGACACTCCTGCACAAGGTGTGGCCGGACATGCTGCCCAATCCCGAGGAATTTCGCTCCTCCGACATCTGGGAAGCTACGCGCTTTTGTGTGGGAAATCTTTCAAGCACGACACGCAAGCGCAATTTCGTTAACCGCGCAACACTGGCGCTGTCACTCTCGGTTCTGGAATTCTGCAGTGCCAATGGCATTTCGAAAGTGGTTGGCGTTTGCGAGAAGAAATTCTTCGACATGCAGCGCGTCTACGGCACGAGGGCCGAAATCATTTCAAGCAAGATCGACGAAAATGGCGTCGCCATCAGTTGCGGTCTTTGGCAGACCGGCAAGCAGGCGCGTTCGCAGATCGCCTGGGCGAAACCGTTTTTGGGCGGAGTGGAGCCGGTCTTGCTGAAGAAAGCGGCGTGAAAGCAGGTTTGCCGGGCTACTGCGCGGCAAACCAGTTCAGCGTATCGCGCCAGTCGATCATGCGCACAGGTGCGCCATGCTTGCCAGTGTCAAACAGAATGTAGCGTACCGGATAGTCAGGCTGCTGCTCGCGTAGCTTTCGATAGAAGCCGAGTATAGGCTCATAACTGAAGGTCGGGTCCCATGAACCATGCCCGATCAGCAGTGGAATTTGTCGTGCCTTGTTGCGGATTGCCTGCGAGGAAAGCACCCTGCTGTCGGGGAAACCGGAGAGTACGACCAGACCGTCGATCATCGAGCCGGCCTTGGCATCGAGCAACAGGTTCCAGCAGTGGTTGTTGCCGAGCGATCCGCAGGCGACAATGAGCTTGCCCGATGTCAGTGGCCGGTATTTGGCAATCAGCGCCTTTACATCCGCCAGACCATCCGCCTCGAAGTCGGTAAAATCCGGGCTGAGATAGGCAGCACCAGCCTTGATGATCATGTTCTTGAGGCGATTGAAATTGCCCCCGAAGCGCTCATCGTCAAATCCCCAATCGCGATTTCCTCCGCGCCCGTGGAGATAGATGAGGGTCAGCTTGGAGCCACCATCAAGCTTGCCAACCGCCTTGTAGGCAAGCTTGCGACCGCCCGCCTCGTAGGAGAGCTCCTTTTCGGCGCCCGGTGGCAGTTTCTGAACGAAATAGGACCGAACCTTGCGAACCGGAATCTCGTCACGCTTGTTGATGTCCACCAGCTCGTCATAGGGCACTTTCATGAACCGGCCGCCATCGGAGACCTCGAGCGGCTTTCGGTATTTGAAGGCGTTTTCCTTGAACGGCTGGATCGGCCCGGACATGGGACCGGTCCAGACATCCTGTTTTACTTCCGTAGAACGTGATACCGATTCCAGCGCATCAGTCGAAACGCCCTGACATGCTGCAAGCGCTGCAGTGGCGACAACTATCAGGGGTGTCAGAACGCGAAATCGTGTCATGGGCGGGCTGAATAGCAGGTTCCGCAACAGGTTTCACCCCCAAACCTGCGGGGTAACATGACGCAGGATGGGTCGGGAGAACCGCAATGAACGACGTCAAGGGCAGAAGACCAGCATGGGATGCGGGCAATCAGGACGATCTGTCCGGGATTGTCAGCAGGGCCGAAAACAGCCTGCTCGACCGCCCTGCCCTCCTGATCAGCCTGGTGATTTTGGCTCTGGTCACGCTTCCGATCGCCGTTTGGCTCGACTTGCGACAGATTTCAAGCGACTCGCTCTCGCGCCAGGCTGCTGATGTCAACACGATGATTTCGGAAATTCGCAGCTACTACTCCAACAATGTAATTGGACGCATTCAGCAAAATGACGGCAAGGCGGTCCCGGTTCACAATTACGAGGAAGTGACGGGTGGGATCCCCATTCCTGCGACGCTTTCCATTGAACTGGGAAGCGTCATTGGAAAGCGCGCGCAATCGGTGCGCTACCGTTTCGTGTCGGATTTTCCCTTCAAGGGGCGCGCTGAGCACAATCTAGACGAGTTCGAATTGCGCGCGCTGGCGCAATTGCGCTATTCGGGATCAGCCGAGACCAGCGTGACGGAGATCAGCGGCGCACTGTTCGACCGGGAAATTCGCATGGCTGTGCCGGTGGTAATGAGTGCCAGTTGCGTTGCCTGCCACAATTCGCATCCGCTCAGCCCGAAGCGCGACTGGAATGTCGGTGATATTCGCGGCATCCAGTCGATAACGGTTGCCCAGCCGATTGCAGCCAACATCCTGTCGTTCAAGTTTCTGCTGATCTATTTCCTTCTGGCGAGCATTTTCGGACTTACCTTTGCAACGCTGCAGTGGCGTCAGTCCAGACGTGTCGCTGCGCTCAACAACGAACTGGAAAACGCCAACTCATTCCTTGCAGCAATCTCGATCAAGATATCGAAATACCTCTCACCGCAAATTTACAAGTCCATCTTCAGTGGCGAAAAGGATGCGGTGATTGCAACCGAACGCAAGAAGCTCACCATCTTCTTTTCCGACATCAAGGATTTCACAGCGACAACCGAGCGCCTGCAACCCGAGGCGCTGACGGAATTGCTGAACGAGTATTTCACCGAAATGGCGAAGATCGCGCTGGAGCATGGCGCAACGGTGGACAAGTTCATTGGCGATGCAATCCTGGCATTTTTCGGAGACCCGGAAAGTCGCGGTGCGAGAGAGGATGCGCTGGCATGTGTGAAGATGGCCATTGCCATGCAGGCCCGCATGAAGGAACTGGGGCATGAATGGCGCCGCAAAGGCTTCGAACGGCCGTTGCAGGCACGCATGGGCATCAATACGGGCTATTGCAATGTCGGCAATTTCGGCAGCAATGACCGGATGGACTACACGATCATCGGGGCCGAAGCCAATCTGGCAGCGCGGCTTGAATCCATCGCTGACCCTGGCGGTATCGTGCTGAGCTATGAAACCTATTCGCTGGTCCAGGATCATGTGGAAGCTAGTGCGCTGCCTCCAATCACGCTCAAGGGCATCAGCAGGGAGATCATTCCCTACCGGGTGGAAGGCTATATCGGCGAAATGCCGATAACACGGCCAGGCGTGATACAGACCTCCAGCGATGGCATGCGGTTGTATATTGACGTCGAACATGCAGGTGAATCCGAGCGCAAAGCGATGGAGGAGGCCCTGTCAAAGGCGCTCGACGCCGTGCGCAATGCCGGAAAGGGACAGTAATCCGTTCCCTGCAGGCTGTTCGCACTTGCAAAAACCGGGATCATCTGTATAAGCGCTGCTGTTGAGAACCGGGCTTTCCGCCGGGGGCTGAACGGAGGGTCGCATTTCATTCGTGGAATTCACGATGGGAATGCGCAGGATCGCAAGTTGATCCGGCCTCCCGTGTCTCCGCTCTCGACCGTTCCAAATCGCCTTTCCCCACCTGCCATTCGCAGGTTTCAGAAAAGCGGCCTGGAGGCTCCGCGCGGAAATGTCCGAACACTGGAAAGGAAAGGCTTAATGGCCCTTTATGAGCATGTATTGCTTGCACGCCAGGATATTTCCGGGCAGCAGGCCGAGGCACTTGCCGAACACTTCAAGGGCGTCCTTGAAGCCAATGGCGGCAAGGTCAGCAAGACTGAGAACTGGGGCTTGCGCTCCACGTCGCACCGCATCAAGAAAAACCGCAAGGCGCATTACATCCTGATGAATGTGGATGCACCGGCAGCGGCGGTTTCCGAAATGGAGCGCCAGATGCGCATCCATGAAGACATCCTGCGCTACATGACGATCCGCGTTGAAGAGCATGAAGAAGGTCCTTCTGCAATGATGCGCAAGAGCGATCGTGATGATCGTGGTGATCGCGGCGACAGGGGCGACCGCGGAGACAGGGGTGATCGCGGTGATCGCGGTGATCGTGGTCCACGCCGTTCTTTTGAAGGTCGCGACAGCCGTCCGCCACGCGGTGGTGAAGGAGAATAATCATGAGCGAAGCATCATCCTCCGGCGGCGCACGCCGTCCGTTCAACCGTCGTCGCAAGTCTTGCCCGTTCACCGGGCCCAATGCGCCGAAGATCGACTACAAGGACACACGTCTCCTGCAGCGCTACATTTCCGAGCGCGGCAAGATCGTTCCTTCACGCATTACCGCAGTCAGCCAGAAGAAGCAGCGTGAACTCGCCAAGGCAATCAAGCGCGCGCGTTTCATCGGCCTTCTGCCCTATATCATCGGATAATTCCGACACCACAATCGTGCAGGCGGGAACCGGATTTCCGCCTGCAGCGTTTTCGAGCAGAAAACGATGCGCTCCTGGAGTGAGCGCGAAATAAAGAAACCAAGTTGGGCTTCGCTTGAAGACCCTAACTGTCGCAAGGACAGGACAGCGAAATGTCGAATGCAAACACTTTGGGTATTGGCGTCTTCGCCGGCATTGCTGCCGGGCTGATGGCGCTTGCCGGTGTGCATTCCAGCAGTTTTGCTTTCATATTGATGTTTTCAGCACCGCTGACCATTGCCATAGCCTCGCTCGGCTGGGGGCCGGTCGCGGGTGCCATTGCCTGTGTGGTCGCGGTCGTGATTGTTGCCACGCAGACCCAGTTGGAAATGGCGGTTGCCACGGCTACCCTGCTTTTCCTGCCAGCAGCATGGGCCGGGCATCTGGCCAATCTTGCACAACCCTCCCCGGACAACCGGCAAATGATCTGGTTCCCGCTGTCGGGGATATTGTTCCGGCTGATGATCATCCTGTTTATCGGCTTTGTCATAACCGGATGGATTTCCGGTTTCAGCGCCGAGAAGGCTGCGGCAGCCTTTGGCGAATTGCTGAAGGAGATGGCAAGGAACGAGCCGGAATTGCCGCAATTGCCAGATGATGCCATCGAACAGAATTCCCGCCTCTTTGCCGGTGTGGTGCCCATTGTGGTTCCGGCAGTCTTCCTGATGGCGCATGTACTGGTGTTGAACCTGGCAGCGATGATAACCCGCGCATCCGGCAAATTGCCGCGTCCGCGTGACGATATCGCAGCCACCGCAACATTGCCGCAGATCGCGCTTGCGGTAGCACCCGTTGGCCTGATCGCCATGGGCATGCTCGCCTCACCCCTTTACGAAATCGGCGGCGTTCTGGCCGGGCTTGGAATTGCGGGCCTTGGTCTGATCGGTCTTGCGGACATGCATTTTTCCATGCGTGGAAAACCAGGGGGCAACCTCGCGATTTTCATCAGCTGGATGGCTCTCATTGTCCTGACATTACCGCTTGTCCTGTTTTCCCTGTTTGGCGCCTGGCGTGTCATCAGGGGAACCAACACAACCCAACCGCCGGTCTTCCCACCGGCCAACCGAACCTGAAATCCATACACAATCGAAAGGAAACCAACATGCAGGTCATTCTTCTGGAGCGTATTTCGCGCCTTGGTCAGATGGGCGATGTCGTCAAGGTCAAGGACGGTTTTGCCCGCAACTTCCTGCTTCCCCAGGGCAAGGCATTGCGCGCAACCGATACCAACAAGGCGAAGTTCGAGGGACAGCGCGCAGAACTCGAAGCGCGCAATCTCGAGCGCAAGTCCGAGGCAAGTGCTGTGCATGAGAAGCTCGACGGCACATCCTATATCGTCATTCGCTCGGCAGGCGAAACCGGCCAGCTTTACGGTTCGGTCTCCTCGCGCGATATCGCGGAAGCACTGGCGGAAAACGGCTTCAAGGTCGCCCGCAACCAGGTCAACCTCCTGTCCCCGATCAAGGTCATCGGTCTGCATAACGTCATCGTGCAGCTGCATCCGGAAGTCGAGAGCACCATCCAGATCAACGTGGCGCGTTCCAATGACGAAGCAGAGCGCCAGTCGAAGGGTGAAGACATGACGAAGCGTGAAACCTTCGAATTGCCGGAACTGCCGCCAGAAGAAGAAGACGGCATCGACATGGACGGTGGCGACGAAGAATAATCGTCAGCAACCAATCTGCGGGAACGGGCGCGGCCATGGCTGCGCCCTTTTTCATTTTCATGGTCGCCACCCCTTTCGGATGCGGTGCGAATCACCGATTCTCGGACCCGGTTTGCAAGCGGTGAATCAAGGGGAATTTTCCAAGGCGCAAAAATTGTCCAAAAGGCATTGTGGACAATTGTGGAAAGCGCCTTCGGCACTATCCTTGCCGGGAAAATCGGCGCAAGCAGATCACGCGCATCGGGTCGCGGACCAATTTGAAAAACGGGAATACCGGCATCATGGCGGAAGCAGCCAAAAAGCTTGCAGCAGTTGAAACCACATACAGGATTGCGCCGCAGAACATCGAGGCGGAACAGGCTCTGCTGGGTGCCATTCTTGTCAACAATGATGCCTATTACCGGGTTTCCGACTTCCTGAAGCCGGACCATTTCCAGGAGCCGCTGCACCGCCAGATCTTCAAGGTCGCATCCGACATGATCCGGGCTGCCAAACGCGCCAATCCGGTAACGATCAAGACGTTTCTGCCAGCAGAGGAGAAGGTAGGCGACATCACCGTTGCCAGCTATCTGGCGCGGCTTGCCGCAGAAGCCACGACGATCATCAATGCCGAGGATTACGGCCGCTCGATCTATGACCTGCACACCAGGCGCAAGCTCATTGCCATTGGCGAGGACATGGTCAACATCGCCTATGACGC
>JAGRLM010000238.1:7776-10283 GCA_020441795.1 Nitratireductor sp. | reverse complement strand
AACGACGCGCGCGAATTTCGGCCACAGCCTGTAATCGGGTGCGCCGTGGGATGTTGCCTCTTCGAGCGGCAAACCGGCATTGCCGCCAATTGTAACCGGGTCACCCGGTTTCATTGTCCCCGGTTTCACCACCCGCAGATAGATGCCGCAATAATTGTGCCCGAATGCCTTGGTCATGATTGCAGGTACATCGAGGTCACGCGATGCGGTCGCGGGATTTACCGAGGTTGCCGGACAGCGCGCGGCGGGCCGGATGCCTTCAAGTTCGGCCCCACCGATCTGCAGCCTGCGACCGGGGAACGAAAACTCCTCCCATGGTTCAAGCCCGTCGATCAGCAGGTTGCCGCGAAACCGGACCGGATCGACACCTACCCCTGCCGCCTTTTCAATTTCACGCACGGAAGCAAGGTTGATCAGCGAAACGGCGCTGTCGGTAAAATCCCAATAGCCTGAAAGGCTACCTGCCTCTCGACGCCGCTCCGCGAGCATGGGCGGGAAAGGATTCGCGTCTCCGGTTTCCAGCGACCAGAGGAACATCGGCAATTGCCGGTTTGCTTGCGCAATCGCATCCGGGTCGGTGAGGTCAATGCTCAAGACGCTTCCATGGGGCGAGGTTAGGTGCAGCATGTTTGCCTTGTCATCGAGCTTTTGGCGGAAGCGCAACAAACCGTCCTGGCGCGCATTGATGAAAAACGAATGGCAGGCCATCCAGGCACCGTCCATGGTTGAAGCCACAGTACTGGTCAGCGCAAAGCGGCGATCATGGACAATGCCTTCGCCGGCGGCCAAAGGGGTTTCATGAAGGTCTTCGCCGGGCAGGCCCTTGACGGGATAGCGCATCAGACGGGCAAGCTTGGGCATGGCAGATCCGGAAAGGGTTTGGGGGTGGCATCACGCATTCGGTTGTGCAAGAAATAGCATGAAAGTCCAACCCGCAATACGGACCCGGCAATGCCCCGCCAAACGACAGACCTTTCCAACCGCCTGATCGAGAATGGCCACGAGATGGAAGTGCGTGTCTATTACGAGGACACGGATTTTTCCGGCGTCGTCTATCACTCCAACTATCTCAAATATATGGAGCGTTCGCGCACCGAATGGCTGCGGCATCTGGAGATATTCCATACCGATCTCGAAAAGGACGACAGCGCCTTCGCAATTCACCGCATGAGTCTGAAATTCGGTCCGCCTGCCAAGATCGACGATCTGCTGACGGTGCGAACGGTACTGCAGAAACTTACCGGCGCGCGCTCCTTCCTGCGCCAGGAAGTCTGGCGCAAGGAGGCTGATGGCAGCGAAACCCTGTTATGCGGGGCGGATGTGGAGGTCGCCTTCATCAATCATGGCGGTGGCGCGAAGCGGTTTCCCGACGATCTGCGGGCAAAGCTCGGAGGCTGAAGCCGAATTCTCGCGTGAGGCTCAGCGGCGCTCCATCATCATCGAAAGTTTCAGGCGCTTTTCGTTGAGCAATTTGAGTGCCTTTTCGCGTTCCTCGCCCTCGGGCAAGGCGTTGGCAGCCTTCGCATCGGCCACGATTTCCTTCTTCAGCGTGACTTCGGGCGGCAGGGTTCCTGCCTCCTTCATCAGCCGTGCAGCAAAATGCTCCATGAAATCGCCCTCGGGAATGGGCGGCAGTGGCTTGCCTGCGCCCGGAAGGTTGTCGAATGCGCCGTCGCGCATCGCTTCCTCGATCAGGTTCTCAGCTATACGGGCAAAATTCATGGCAGTGCTCGCATGTACCGGGTTCGCTTCCGAACCGGTTCGGGGAGCGGATCGCTGAAAATATTGCGCTTTGGACCGATCTGCCAAGAGGGCGCGACCAGAATCCTAACGCTTCCTTAACCCTAATGAGGAATGAAGGAAGTCATTCGATTCCTTCGCATCACCAGTCATGCTTTGGACAAGATTTTCCTTAGTTGGATAGGGTGAAGGAATTGCCTGAGGCGTGGAATCCGTACCGGCAGCAGACTTCCGACGATTTTCCATCGCAAAAACGAATTCGCAAAGAGGCTCCATTTTCATGACCGGGCTAGAAATTTTTGGCGTAACTGCTGCAATGGCACAAGAGGTGGAATCGAGCGGTCTGGGGACTGCCGGTGTCAATGTCGGTCTATGGGACCTGTTTCTCCATGCAGGGCTGGTGGTCAAAGTCGTGATGATCGGCCTGTTGCTCGCCTCGATCTGGAGTTGGGCGATCATTTTCGACAAGATCTTCCTGTTCGCGCGCACGCGCCGCCAACTCGACCGGTTCGAAAAGGTTTTCTGGTCCGGGCAGAGCCTTGAAGAACTCTACCGCTCGCTGGCAGACAGGACTCCCAGCGGAATGGGCGCCTTGTTCGTTTCGGCAATGCGGGAATGGAAAAAGAGCTTCGAGCGCGGGGCGGCTTCACCCATCGGTCTGCAAATGCGCATCGAGAAGGCGCTTGATGTTTCACTGGCGCGCGAGATCGAAAGGCTCGAAGCCCGGCTGGTGTTCTTGGCAACCGTGGGTTCTGCTGCACCCTTCA
>JAGRLM010000238.1:0-7669 GCA_020441795.1 Nitratireductor sp. | reverse complement strand
GGCGCTGCTGGCAACAGCGCTTGGCTTGCTCGCGGCGATCCCGGCGGTTATCGCCTACAACAAGTTTTCGACCGATGTCGCCCGCATTTCGGGCAGGCTGGAAGGCTTTGCGGATGAGTTTTCCGCCATACTTTCGCGACAGATAGATGAGAAGAACCGCGTTCGCACGCCTGCATAAGGAAATATGCAGGGGCTGGCAGAAACTCGGCAGGACTGGAAGCAGACGCAATGGGAATGTCAACAGGTTCAGGTGGTGGGTCAGGCGGACGGCGGCGCAGGTCGCGTCACGGCTCGCGTCATGCCGTGATGTCGGAGATCAATGTGACGCCGTTTGTCGACGTCATGCTGGTGCTCCTGATCATCTTCATGGTCGCGGCTCCGTTGCTCACGGTCGGAGTGCCGATCGATCTGCCAGAAACACAGGCCAAGGCGCTCAATTCCGAAACCCAGCCTATCACCATATCCGTCAATGAGGCGGGCCAGGTTTTCCTGCAGGAGACCGAGGTTCCGCTTGACGAGATCGTGCCCAAGCTGGAGGCGATTGCCCGCAACGGCTATGAAGAACGCATTTATGTCCGCGGTGACAAGACCGCTGATTATGGAACGGTGATGCGCATCATGGCGCGGATATCAGCAGCCGGATACAAGCGCATTGGCCTGGTAACCCTGCAGGAGCAAACACAGTGATCATGCCCGGCTTGCGGCAAGTTTGCCGTATGGGGCGGGAAGGCAACTGATCTGCCATGAAATTCCCGGCCTCGCTTTCGACCTTTCTGCATGTTGCAATTCTGTCCTGGGGGCTGCTTTCGCTTTCCGGGCCGAAGCCGCTCGCAGTAGCCGATGTCGAGGCACTGCCAATTGACATTGTTCCCATAGAGGAAGTGAGCCGCGCTGTTCAGGGCGAGAAGAAGGCCGATGTCGCTGACAAGCCGGCCCCGAAGCCGTCGCAAAAGCCGCAGAAAAATCCGGACGCACAGAATATCGGCGATGCCGAGGTGGATGCCAAGACGCAGCGCATTGCCGAACCGACACCGAAGCCTGACAATTCACAACGTGCTGATTCTGCACCCAAGGCGGAGAAGCCCAAGCCCGCGCCGCAGGTCAAGCCTGAGCCGGTTGCCCAGCCCGTCAAGGAAAGTACGCCGGAAAAAACCACCGAGCTTGCAGCCCTCGACCAGCCACGTCAGCCGATTCCTGACCAGACGCCGATAGAAACACCTGCGCCAGCGGAAACCGGTGAGCAATTTGCCAAGCTTCCCGACAATGTGCCCGTGCCCCAGCCCAAGCCGCAACCGCCCAAGCCTGCGAGCGCCGAAACAAGGGAGCGGAAGGAGCAGAAGGAAAAGCCACGGGAAGAGACGACTGCGACTTCCAACCAGGAATCGAAGTCGGCAACCGATGAGATCGCCGCACTGCTGAACAAGGAAAAACCGGCTGATTCAGGAGCCAAGCGCTCCAGTGAACGAGCGGCACTCGGCACGAAGAAGCCGGGTACCGGAGGGAAATTGAGTCAGAGCGAAATGGACGCCCTGCGCGGCCAGTTGGCCACATGCTGGTCGATCCCTGTTGGCGTGCAGGACGGGCAGGACCTGCGGGCATCGGTCAGGTTTTACCTCGATCCCAATGGCAAGCTGACCGGCCAGCCTGAGATCACGACGTCATCGGGCAATAGGCAATTTGATGAAAGCGCCAGGCGCGCCATCCTGAAATGCGACCGCGACGGCCTCAATGTGCCGTCGGGCAAACACGATATCTGGAACACGGTGGTGGTGAATTTCGATCCCAGCCAGATGTTTTGAGCGAAGGAATTCTTATGATCATGTCTCACGCTTTCCACACAAAGGAAAATTTGATGCTCAATTTCCTGCAACGCGGCTTCATGGCGGTTTCAGCCCTTGCCATTCTTGTCCTGGTGTCGGTCGCTTCAATTCTGCCAGCGCATGCGCTTGTGGAGCTCGACCTGACCAAGGGCAATGTCGAGCCGCTTCCTATTGCCATTACCGATTTCGAGGGTGAGCAGGTCGCCAGGGATATTGCCGGTGTCATCTCCGACGATCTTGCGAATTCCGGCCTGTTCAGGCCGATCGAGAAATCGGCATTCATCGACAAGACCACCAGCCCGGATGCTGTTCCCCGTTTCGAGGACTGGCGGGTAATCAATGCGCAGGCGCTGGTGACGGCGCGCGTCACGATGCAGGGCGATGGTCGGCTCAAGGCGGAATTCAGACTATGGGACGTGTTTGCCAATGAGCAGATGATCGGGCAGCAGTTTTTCACCACACCGGACAACTGGCGCAGGCTGGCGCATATCATTGCGGATGCGATCTATGAGCGGTTGACCGGCGAAAAGGGCTATTTTGATACCCGTATTGTCTATGTCGACGAAACCGGCCCGAAGTCACAGCGCGTCAAGCGGCTGGCGATCATGGATCAGGATGGCGCCAATATGCGCCCGCTGACGAGCGGCAGGGACCTGGTACTGACACCGCGTTTCTCGCCCAGCCGTCAGGAGATCACCTATATGTCCTTCGATGGCGGCAATCCGCGTGTCTACCTCTTGCAGATCGAGACCGGCCAGCGTGAGCTGGTGACCAATTTTCCGAACATGACGTTCTCGCCTCGCTTCTCGCCGGATGGGCAGAAGATCATCCTCAGCCTACAGCAGGACGGCAATTCCAATATCTACACCATGGATCTTCGTTCGCGTACCACGACACGGCTGACTGATACTGCCGCCATCGACACGGCACCTTCGTTTTCGCCGGATGGCCAGCGCATCGTTTTTGAATCGGACAGGGGCGGGCGTCAGCAACTCTATGTCATGAATGCAGACGGCTCGGGCCAGACCCGGATCTCGTTCGGCAATGGAAGTTATGCGACACCGGTCTGGTCACCGCGTGGCGACCTGATTGCATTTACCCGTCAGGCAGGCGGGAAATTCTCGATTGGTGTCATGAAGCCGGATGGCTCGGGCGAACGCATTCTGACCGAAGGTTTCCACAATGAGGGGCCGACATGGGCTCCCAATGGTCGGGTGTTGATGTTCTTCCGCGATTCAAGCGGGCAGAACGGCGGACCGTCGCTCTATTCAATCGACATCACGGGCTATCATGAGCGGCGCATTCCGACGCCATCCTTCGGGTCTGATCCGGCATGGTCGCCGCTGCTCGACTGATTATGGCGTTGATGGCCGGACGATAAGCGGGCGGCGGCAGCAAGTCGCCGCTTTTTGGACAAATTGCCGTGGGACAGGGCTTCCAAGCCGGGCGTTGGAATGTCAGGGGATGGCAAGCCGGTAGCTGTGAAACGAAATATTAACCCTCTTTGTTGAGCCGCGATTAACCGGAACATGGTTATTGAGGGATTTAGAAAATCCATAAAGGAGTAGTGAAGATGCAAAGGGCCTCGTCCTTGCTGAAATCGCCTGCGATTATTGCGCTTGCCATGGGGCTTGCGCTTGCAGGTTGCGCCAAGAAACCATTGCCGGACAACGCCAATGGCCTGGGCCTGAACAATGGTGCGGCACCTGGCACACAGCAGGACTTCACCGTCAATGTTGGTGATCGCATCTTCTTCGAAACAGATTCATCTGCTCTGACTTCCCAGGCACGCGAGACGCTTGACCGTCAGGCGCAGTGGCTGGTGCGCTACACCAATTACCCGGTAACGGTTGAAGGCCATGCCGATGAACGCGGCACCCGCGAATACAACCTGGCGCTGGGTGCGCGCCGTGCAGCAGCAACGCGCGACTACCTGGCTGCCCGGGGAATTCCTGCAAGTCGCATTCGGACCATTTCCTACGGCAAGGAACGCCCTGTGGCCGTGTGCGACGACATTTCCTGCTNNGCTGGTCGCAGAACCGCCGTGCGGTAACTGTCCTTGCTGCGCCTACAGGTTGATGGGCCAGTTGATTGGCAACAATCATCACGATATTTCGGGAGGGTGGCTTCGGCCACCCTTTTTCGTTTGCAGGAACTTTGACGCGATGAACCCTGACGATACGCCCCGGCAAATTGCCATTGACAAGATACGCAGCAGTTTTGCTCGGCAAAGCTTCATGCAGACATTGGGGGCCGAGCTTCTGGAAGTCGGAAATGGCCGGGTTCGCATCGGCTTTTCGCGTGATGAAAGGCTGTTGCAGCAGCATGGCTTCCTGCATGCGGGTGTTGCGACCGCGATCGTTGATAGCGCTTGCGGATATGCGGCCCTTTCCATGGCTCCAGTGGGATCGGAAGTTCTGACCATCGAATTCAAGTCGAATTTCCTGCGCCCGGCTTCCGGCCTGACCTTCGAAGCGATAGGCGAGGTCATCAAGTCTGGAAAGTCGGTCATGGTCTGTGAGGGCAAGGTGTTCGAAGTTTCACCATCACCAAGGCTGGTTGCGACCATGAGCGCCACCATGTTTGTCCAGGCGGTTTCCGCCTCCCATGCATGAGCAATGGCGCGATTCCTTCAAATCCCTGGTTCCCAACAAAATTTGGCCGGTTTTTGTTGCTCTTGATGGGTTTGTTGAAATACCGTCATCGTTGCAAGGCATCCGTCATTGCAAATCTGTGGTTTCGAGGAACAAGAGACGATTTCCATGAGAAGATTGTTATTCGCTCCGGCCCTGCTTCTGGGCACGGCGCTTGCGCATGGCGCTGCCAGCGCCCCCGGCCTTGAGGGGCCGGTTCCAACCCAAGATGTCATTTCAACGCCCATGCATGTCGAAGGCTCGTTCCAACTGGCGCAGTCTGCAGATGCTGCGGTGCGGGTGAACCAGCTCGAAGAGCAGGTGCGAACCCTCAATGGTCGCATCGAGGACCTGAATTTCCAGTTGCTGCAAATGCAGGAACAATTCCGCAAGATGCAGGAAGACAACGAGTTCCGCTTCCAGGAACTTGAAAACAAGCGTGGGGACCTGGGCTCCGGCGATGGTCCGGTTGTTGCTGAAACGCCGCGCGGTTCGGGTGCGGATGATTCCAGCCAGGCGGGTTCCAGCCTGGGAAAATCACAACCGTCTGAGCAGATCACGGGCGCGCAGCGCTCGGACGGTGATGAAATTGCGCGTGCCATCGAAGGTTCACAGGGCGAGGGGAACTCTGTTCCGCGCGCCCGGCGAACCATTGATGGCGTGGAAATCTATGATGGCGAACCGATAGCCCCCGAGCCGGGCGGACTGCAACCCGAAACACTGGGAACATTGACCTTCGACAAGAACGGCAATGTCATTCAGTCTGACACCGAAAAGCCGATTGATCTGACCGGCAAGGCGGGCAGCAATGATATGGCTTCACTGACCCTTCCAGACGACCCGCAACAGCTCTATGATCTTGGCTACAGTTACATTCAGTCGGGAGATTACGTGCTCGCGGAAGATGCGTTCGAAGAATTTTCCAGCCGCTATCCCGAGAACGAGAAGCTGCCGGAAGCGCGTTTCTGGGTGGGGGAAAGCATGTTGCAGCGAGGCATGAACGAGGAAGCGGCAAAGGTCTTTCTCGAAGCCCATCGCAAATATCCCGACAGCCGGCTGGGGCCGCAGACCTTGCTGAAGCTCGGCATTGCGCTGGGCGCGATGAACCAGCGTGAACTCGCCTGCGCCACCTATGCCGAGGTCGGCAAGAAATATCCCTCCATGTCCAATGCCATCAAGGCCCGCGTTACTGCCGAGCAGCAGGCGGCCAGTTGCAAGGCAAGCTGATTTGACCCTTTCCCCCAGAGACATTTTTTCAGGCATAGACAACCGGGGCATCGTGATTGTCGCCGTATCCGGCGGCGGGGACTCGATTGCGCTATTGCTGTTGGCCAATGCCTGGGCGCAGGAAAATGACGCAACACTTCATGCGGTCACGGTCGATCACGGCCTTCGTCCGGAAGCGGCTGCGGAAGCCGCCTTTGTGGCGAGCCTGTGCGAGAGCCTTGGTGTGGATCACACGACACTTGGCTGGGAAGGCATCAAGCCCGGCTCCGGCTTGCCGGAAGCTGCCCGCATGGCGCGATATGCGCTGATGGAAGAGTTTGCACTCGAAATCGGCGCGGACATGATCATGGTCGCTCATACTGCCGATGATCAGGCGGAAACTGTCCAGATGCGCCTGCTGCGCGATGGTGCTTCCTGGCCCGAGCAGGAGCCTGCACAAGCATCGAAGTCCGGCCGGTCCAGCCTCGGGCGTGGTCTTGCAGGAATGCCCAGATTGAGTCTTCTCCCCGAAGGTACGGTATTGTTTCGGCCCTTGCTGGATGTGACGCGGAGCCAGTTGCGATCCTATCTGGCGGAGTTTCCGCAGAGCTGGATCGAGGACCCCACCAATCGCGATACTGCCTATGAGCGGGTAAGGATACGCCAGATGCTGGCGGGTGAGCCTGCGCTTGCCGAGCGCCTCACGCGGTTCTCCAAGGTCATGGAAAAGGCGCGTGCCGTGCTTTCGCGGGATACGGCAATCGCGCTGGAAGCCTGTGTCACCTTGCGTCCCGGACCGGTATTTGTTGTCGATCTTGATGCCCTGAATGCAATGCCTGCAGCGATCCGCAGCCATGCGATGCAAATTCTCGTGGCGGCAGCCGGTGGCGGCGAGCATCTGGCATCGCGCGACCGCATCGACGCGATGGTATCTCGTCTCATTGAGGGGCAGGCGATGCGCGCAACACTGGGCGGTGCGGTCATTGAGCGCGCTGGCAGTGGCATCCGGCTGTTCCGCGAATTGCGCAATCTGAAAACGATCCATCTGGCACCCGGTGAAACTGTCCTGTGGGATGGTCGCATGGAGATCACCAATTCGGGAAGAAAGCCCGTTCATGTGGGGCCGCTATCGCGCAAGGGCCTTGCCGGTCTCGAGGCCGGGCGTGGCAAGCCGCTTGCCGTTCGTCCGCGAGCAGCGCTGCTGACGACTGCTGCAGTGCATTTGCCGGGTGATGGCCTGATCCTGCCGATGGTGGAAGCCGAAGGCGAGCCGGACCAGATACTGGTGCGCATGACCGCTGTTGCCATCGAGCATTTTTGCGCCCAGAGCGACTTTCCGATCCTGGATTGGCTGCGCGCGCTGGAATCGCGGCGCCAGTCCTGTCTGCTTCCAAGGGGCTGAATTGCCGGTCTGGTGCTGTTCCTGGCGGTTCGCCATGACGTGGAATTCACTTTAATGCAACAAATTGGCGCAACTTCGATTTTATTATCGCCAATGCGCTTGGCATCGGGTCTCTTGAAACCTATCTTTGTAACAAGTTTCAGCAGACCTGCGGAAAATGCGTCCATCCGGGCGTTGGACAATCCGCCGGAACGGAGGCCGGAGCCTCCCGGGGTCATATCATGAATTCAAATCTCAAGAATCTGGCACTGTGGGCTGTGATAGCCGTGATGCTGGTAGCGCTGTTCAACCTGTTCCAGAGTCCGGTTCAGCGCTCCGGTGTAACCGAAGTGCCATATTCGAAATTCCTTTCCGATGTTGAAAACGGTGCGGTGCGGTCCGTGGTGATATCGGGACCCCAGATCACGGGAACCTATGCCGACAAGGGCGGGCGTTTCGAGACTTACGCGCCTGAAGATCCGGCGCTGGTTTCCAAGCTCGAGGCAAAGGGCATCACCATCGAGGCGCGTGCGCCATCGGAAGGTTCGGCGCTTGGCTCGTTCCTGTTCACCTGGCTGCCGATGTTTGTCATTCTGGGCGTGTGGATATTCTTCATGCGCCAGATGCAG
>JAGRLM010000018.1:3603-5754 GCA_020441795.1 Nitratireductor sp. | reverse complement strand
GATCAAGCGCTCGGGCCTCGGCAAGGGTCTTTTTGCCGAAATGCGCTATCATGAGGACGGATCGGACAATGCCGATTTCGTGCTCAACAAGCCTGCCTACAAGAACGCCAAGATCATCGTCGCCGGTGACAATTTCGGCTGTGGTTCTTCCCGTGAACATGCGCCGTGGGCGCTTGCGGACTACGGCGTGAAGTGCGTGATCTCCACATCGTTCGCCGACATCTTCTACAACAACTGTTTCAAGAACGGCATTCTGCCGATTGTGGTCAAGCCGGACGAATTGGAGAAGCTGATGGATGATGCTCGGCGCGGCGCCAATGCGACACTGAGCATCGATCTGGAAAGCCAGACCATCAACGGGCCGGATGGCGGAACCATTCACTTCGACATCGACCAGAGCCGCAAGCACCGCCTGCTCAACGGTATTGATGACATTGGCGAAACGCTGGAGCGCGCACCGGAGATTGATGCATTCGAGAAGCGGATGGCAGACTCAAGACCCTGGATCTGATCCGCCGCGGCCATCACATCGGCCACACTGATCTTCAAGGCTGCTTCCTCTCCCTCCCGATGGTCATTCCACCGTGTAACTTGAACGCCAGGTGCGCAGCGCCTTTCCTTCGCGGATAATCGCGATTTCAAGCCTGTAATCCCCGGGAACGGGAATGCGTTTGCGGCCGGCAAAAGCCAGATAGTCCGCCTTGTTGTTGTCCAGCGGCTTGCTGCTCTGCAGGGCGGTGGTCCTTCCGTCGGGCCAGGTGAGCAATACGGTAATCCGGTCGCCTTTCCTGAGATTGGCCAGCCACGCCCAACCCAGAACTGCCGGCGAAGAGGCATTCGGTAATGGTGGCGCACCCCGCTCCAACAATTGCTGCTGGCTTGGCGGCGAACCTGCCATCCCGCTGTCGAGAAGCACGGCATCGCCGTCGCCCAATGCAGAGGCGAATTCGCTTGCCAGGAGCGGCGTTCCGGGAACGGCTGGTTGCTCACACCCGCCATCAGCAGCCTTGCCGGTGATGATGTCCACAGGCTTGTCGTTGATCCGCATTTCGGCATGGAGATGGGGAAACTGGGCCAAACCGGAGGATCCCACTTCGCCAAGGATGACACCTGCCGAAACCCTCTGGCCACCCTTGACCTTGATGCTACCCTTTCTGAGGTGGCAATACTGGGTAACGATCCCGCCGCCATGGGCAATCACAACCCCGTTTCCGCATTCGCGACCCGATACTGCTTCCGCGTCGGCCTGATTCCTCACGAGCCTGTCAGACTCACCGTCGCGCGCGCCCACAACCACGCCATCAGCCATGGCCAGCACCTCGACACCGCGCGAGACATCGGCCATCGACCGCAGCCGGATATCGAGCCCGGAATGGCCGTCATAGCTGGCAGAGCCACAAAACGGGTCTGAAACGCCCGGACCGCCGGTCATGTCCGCCATTTGCTGAAGGAAGCAATTTTCACCCGGTATGCAGGCGACGGGTGGTTGAAGCCTTGCCGGGGACTGATCCATGGCAGTTGCAACCATTGGCAGGCGTATCAGCATGAATGCAGTTGCAAATGCGATCCCTGGAAAGCCGAACATCTTCATCACCACAATTTACCCCTCCCGTGGCTGCCGTCAAACCGTGGCTGTTGCAATGGCTGAATGGGGTTTCGCATTGCAGTCATTCACGTTCATGCTTGCACAAGTATCAAAGCATGGTTAGCAAGGCGTCGAAAATTTCTTCAGAAAGGCACCTGAAATGAGCGTCAAGAACCTTTTCCTTCTTCCCGGTGACGGCATTGGCCCGGAAGCGATGGCCGAAGTCCGCAAGATCATTGCGTGGATGAACGAAGCGCTCGACAGCGGATTTGTCTGTGATGAAGGCCTTGTTGGCGGAAGTGCCTATGATGCACATGGCCAATCGATCTCCGATGCCGATATGGCAAAGGCCATGGCAGCGGATGCAGTTCTGTTTGGAGCGGTTGGCGGTCCGAAATGGGACAGCGTGCCTTATGAAGTGCGGCCCGAAGCCGGATTGCTGCGCTTGCGCAAGGATATGGAGTTGTTTGCCAATTTGCGGCCTGCGATCTGTTATCCGGCACTCGCCAACGCCTCATCGCTGAAACATGAGCTTGTAGAAGGGCTCGACATCCTGATCGTGCGCG
>JAGRLM010000018.1:860-3557 GCA_020441795.1 Nitratireductor sp. | reverse complement strand
ACCGATCTTGGCAATGGCCAGAAGCGGGCGATCGATACCCAGGTTTACGATACCTATGAAATCGAGCGCATCGCCGGTGTTGCCTTCGAACTGGCACGGACAAGGGCAAACAAGGTCTGCTCGATGGAAAAGCGCAATGTGATGAAGTCGGGCGTTTTGTGGAACGAAGTGGTGACGGCGACCCACAAGGCGAAATATTCCGATGTGGAACTGACGCATATGCTGGCGGATGCCGGTGGCATGCAGCTGGTGCGCCGTCCCAAACAGTTTGACGTGATTGTCACCGACAACCTGTTTGGCGACATGCTCTCGGATGTTGCCGCGATGCTTACGGGGTCGCTCGGGATGTTGCCCTCCGCCTCGCTCGGTGCACCGGATGCGAAGACCGGCAAACGCAAGGCGCTTTATGAGCCAGTCCATGGCTCGGCGCCGGATATCGCAGGAACGGGTGCAGCCAATCCGATCGCCATGATTGCCTCCTTTGCCATGTGCCTGCGTTATTCTTTCAACATGGTCAGTGAGGCAACTGCACTGGAAAACGCAATTGCGGCAGTCCTGGACAAGGGAATCCGCACTGCCGACATCATGGCCGATGGTGCCACCAAAGTCGGTACTACACAGATGGGCGAGGCGATCCTGTCGGAATTCAAGGCATTGATGGCCTGAGAGGACATTGAAACCAGTAGAAGCGGCGATGCCTTTCAAACCATCAGGCATCGCCGCGGATCATGAAATTTTGTATTGTTAACAAATCCATTTCGTATCGCTGACCTCAAGGCGGCTCAAATTAACCTGGAAGCAATACAATCTCTATAAATTGCATCATGGCTAGCCATACAAGGCATGAGGACCAACGATGCAAAAACAATTTTTCCGCAACGAAAGCGGAAACTTCGCCATGACATTTGCGATTTGTGCCATTCCGCTGTTCTTGTCAGCTGGACTGGCCGTCGATTATTCCAGCGCCTACATGTTCCGTGGGCGGTTGCAGAATGCTGTTGACACAGCGACCCTTGCAGCAGGCAAGGAAATGCCGCAGCTCAATGATGCACAGGTCCGCAAGATTGTCCGTCAATACGTCGCCTCCAATCTAGACACCGCCGACAACGACTTCATCAAGAAACTGAATATCGACATTGACCGCAGCTCGATGTCGCTGAAGGTGACGGCCGATGCGAAGATGTCAGCCAATTTCGCGCCAATTATCGGCATCAAGACCATGGACTATGAAGTTGTTGCCAGTGTCAAAACTGCTGGTGGTGGTATCGAGGCTGTCCTCGTGCTTGACAATACGGGATCCATGGCCGGCGCGCGCCTGGACCAGTTGAAACTTGCGTCCAATACATTCCTGGATGACATGTTCGCTCAGAATACCAGCGCCAACAAGGTGAAGATCGGCATTGTTCCCTTCAGCGAATATGTCAATGTAGGCACGGACAACCGCAATGCATCCTGGATGAGCGTGGAAGCGGATTCGTCCAAGGAAGTCTGCGGGGAAACCCGGGACATACTTTCCAAATCCGGTTGTTCGACGCAGAACACGACCTGGATGCAGGATGGCGTGATGCAGAGCGGCACACATGAAGTCTGCACCAATATCACCTATTCCGAGCCATACCAGACATGCTGGCAGCAGGAAACAAAATGGAATGGTTGCGCGGGATCGCGTGACTATCCGTTCAACCTCAGGGATTCAAGCTACAACAAGCGTATTCCCGGTGCCATGGATGTCTGGTGCCCGAGCCGCCTTACCCAGTTGACAGACAACCAGAATTCGCTGAAAAGCCAGATCAATTCCATGTATGCGACCGGTAACACCTATATTCCGACCGGTTTGATGTGGGGATTGCGTACGCTTTCCAGCAAGGCGCCGTTTACCGAGGGTACAACCAAGAACACGGCTGCACAGAAGAACATCACGCAAGCGATCATCCTGATGACAGATGGCGAGAACACGCTGTCGAAAGACCCCAATTCGTACTACCACAACGCATACGATGTGGATGAGGCGAACCAGTATACGCTGGCAGCTTGCGACGCGATCAAGAAAGAGGATGTCAAGGTTTATGCCCTCACATTCGGCGATACGGTGCCGCAGGCGACGAAGGACATGATCAAGTCATGCTCCAGTGGCGCAGGCTACTATTTTGATGCCGATGACGGGCAGGCGTTGAAAGCCGCATTTGCAGATATCGCGGCCTCGCTCAACCGGCTCTATCTGACGCAATAGTGGATTTGAGCCTGTCCGTCAGGTTGGATTTGCGACCATGCGGGGCGAATTGACTCGAACCACAAAAAAGATCATACACCCGGCACCGGCCTGATGCAGGACCGGAACCGGGTGTTCAAGAAACCATGTGCTCAGCAATTGCAGACATGATTTACGATAGTGCTGCTGCAAGAATCGCGGCGGTGCCTTGCATTGCTGTTTGCATGGACAAGGCTTGCACTGTTCCGGGTAAAACCAAAACCAGCTGAACCCTCGCGGAATTCCCCAAGCTCTTCCGGGAATTACGCGGGAGGGAAGGTACTTGCCGGGTGGCAGGTCCGCAGCCGGGAGAGCATTATCAGCACCCTTCAGGAGCAAGCCATGGGTCTCAAGATTGCCATTGTTGGCGCAACCGGAAATGTCGGACGCGAAATGCTCGACATTCTTGTCGAACGCGGATTTCCCGCCGATGAAGTCGTGGCACTCGC
>JAGRLM010000018.1:555-676 GCA_020441795.1 Nitratireductor sp. | reverse complement strand
GCCTGGCGCTACGACGCGGATGTGCCGCTGATCGTGCCCGAGGTCAATGCGGATGCAATCGAGGGATTTCGCAAGAAGAACATCATTGCCAATCCGAATTGCTCGACAGCCCAACTCGTCG
>JAGRLM010000018.1:0-485 GCA_020441795.1 Nitratireductor sp. | reverse complement strand
GGTGCGGGCAAGGAAGGCATGGACGAATTGTTCGAGCAGACCAAGGCGGTGTACCAGAATGGCGATATCAGCGCCAAGAAGTTCACCAAGCGCATTGCATTCAATGTCATTCCGCATATCGACGTGTTCATGGACGATGGCTCGACCAAGGAAGAATGGAAAGTAGTAGCCGAAACCAAGAAGATGCTCGACAAGAACATCAAGGTGACATGCACTGCCGTCCGGGTTCCCGTCTTTATCGGCCATTCCGAGGCTGTCAATATCGAGTTCGAGAACGAGATCACGGCCGACCAGGCACGCGAGATCCTGCGTGAGGCACCGGGTTGCCTCGTCATCGACAAGCGTGAGAACGGTGGATACATGACACCGCACGAGACTGCAGGTGAGGATGCAACCTATATTTCGCGCATCCGTGAAGACCCTACCGTGGATTATGGTCTCAATATCTGGGTCGTGTCCGACAACCTGCGCAAGGGCGCGGCGCT
>JAGRLM010000237.1 GCA_020441795.1 Nitratireductor sp. | reverse complement strand
GCAATATCGTCATGAAGGGCTATCTGAAAAACAAGCCCGCCACCGATGAGGCCTTTGCCGGTGGCTGGTTTCATTCAGGCGATCTCGGCGTCATGCATCCTGATGGTTATATCCAGCTAAAGGACCGCTCCAAGGACATCATCATATCCGGCGGGGAAAACATTTCCTCCATCGAGGTCGAGGACGCGCTCTACAAGCATCCAGGCGTTGCCGCCTGCGCGGTCGTTGCCAAGCCGAACGAGAAATGGGGCGAGACGCCGGTCGCCTATGTCGAACTGAAACCGGGGCACAAGGCAAGCGAAGACGAGATCATCGCGCATTGCCGTGCGCTGCTGGCAAGGTTCAAATGCCCCAGCCAGGTGATATTTTCCGAGATACCGAAAACCTCCACCGGCAAGATCCAGAAATTCGTGTTGCGAGCGTTGATCAAAGATTTAGACTAAATAGCTAACAGGTAGGTTATAAGGTGGATATTTCGCAAAAAGAATGGAGCTATATAGGGCGGTTTCTTGCTCGGTTTTCTCAAATAGAATCGACTATTAATGAAATATTGGGCGAATTATTTGGTTTAACTTATGAGAGCTACAAGGGGGAAAAGCATAAGATAACGGCACATTTCTTAATTATGTCAAATATAGATCTTAGAAAAAAACTTACTATTGCAAAAATAATAGCCGAGGAAATAGACATAGAATTTGTAAATATTTTTAAGATAATTAATCGTTTTCATGATATAAGGAATATAATGGTACACACTCAATTTTACGAAGACGTTGATCCAAATATAGAAGTTGACGATATGCAATTAGGTATAGTTTTCGATCACGTTTCAATTTTAGGAAGTGCAAATTTAAAATTTTTCAGCTACGAATATTTAGATAGGCAAGATGAAGAAATGCAGAATATAAATAAGAAATTATGGGAATTACACGGTAATATTTGCGGAAAAACAGATCCAAGCTTGGTAATAAAAGATAAAATGATGAAAGCTTTAGAAGAGGGGGAAAATGTTATTCTTCTTAGAAATTAATTGAAGCGAACGAATTTGGGCGTGTTAAGCAGTGTGGATCATGGAGTTTTTGATGTGCGAGGATATATATAGCGACGACCATATCCGCCAGGTGCTCGGCAAGGTGAAAACCATTGCCATAGTTGGCGCCAGCGCCAATCAGGTGCGGCCATCCTATTTCGTGCTGAAATACCTGCTGTCGAAGGGCTACGACGTCATACCCGTCAATCCCGGACAGGCTGGCAAGGAAATCTGTGGCCAGATGACCTATGCGAGCCTTGCCGATATCCCGCGCCCTGTTCACATGGTGGATATTTTCCGTGCTTCAGACGCGGTTCCTGCTGTCGTGGATGAGGCGCTGGCGCTTGATCCGCTACCCCGCGTGATCTGGATGCAGCTTGGCATTCGCCACGATGCGGCGGCCGCCATGGCCGAGGCACGCGGTATCGATGTGGTGATGGACCGCTGCCCGAAAATCGAATATGCGCGGCTTGCAGGCGAAATCGGCTGGGCCGGTGTTGCCTCCAACGTGATCTCTTCGAAAAAGCCGAAAGCACAGGCAGGTTTCCAGCGCTATGGAATTGTTCCGCGCGATTGAGGCGGAGTGGAAAACGGTTTCCGCTGTCAGCAGTTTTTTGGAATTCGCATCTGTGGCTTGTTGGTCCCTCTGGCACTACAGTCACGCATGACTGCGGATTTGTCACGGGAGACAACTTTATGAGCAATATTCAACCTGGATTTTCTACGCTGGCTGTCCATGCCGGGGCGCAACCTGACCCGGCGACCGGCGCCCGCGCCACGCCGATATACCAGACAACGAGTTTCGTATTCGAGGATGTCGACCAGGCCGCTGCCCTTTTCGGACTGCAGGCATTCGGCAATATCTACACGCGCATCACCAATCCGACGACTGCCGTTCTGGAAGGTCGGGTTGCAGCACTTGAAGGCGGAACCGCAGCCCTGGCGGTCGCCTCGGGTCATGCCGCGCAACTGGGCGTGTTCCACACCCTTTTGACGCCGGGTGATGAATTCATCGCCTCCAACAAGCTCTATGGTGGCTCGATCAACCAGTTCAACCATTCCTTCAAGAGCTTCGGCTGGAATGTTGTCTGGGCCGACCCCGATGACATCGCAACCTTCGAGCGGGCGTTGTCGCCCAAGACCAAGGCGATTTTCATCGAGAGCCTTGCCAATCCCGGTGGTGTTGTCACTGATATTGCAGCCATTGCCGCAATCGCCAGGAAAGCAGGTATTCCGCTCATCGTCGACAATACGATGGCGACGCCTTACCTGTGCAAGCCGATCGAGCATGGCGCTGATATCGTGGTGCATTCGCTGACCAAATTCATGGGGGGGCACGGCAATTCGATGGGCGGCATCATTGTCGATGGCGGCACATTCGACTGGTCGAAGAGCGGACGCTACCCGATGCTTTCCGAGCCGCGGCCCGAATATCAGGGCCTCACCATCCATGAGACCTTCGGCAATTTCGGCTTTGCCATAGCCTGCAGGGTGCTCGGCCTGCGCGACCTTGGTGCAGCGATTTCACCGTTCAATTCCTTCCTGATCCTGACCGGCATAGAAACGCTGCCATTACGCATGGAAAAGCATTGCGCCAATGCGCTTGCCGTTGCGCGCTACCTCCAGGACCACAAGGCGGTGGCATGGGTTCGCTATGCCGGGTTGGAGGGGGACGCCTGCCATGCGCTGCAGCAGAAATACATGCCCAAGGGGGCGGGTGCCGTATTCACCTTCGGCCTCAAGGGCGGTTATGAGGCCGGTGTCAATCTGGTGGGCAATGTCGAGATGCTTTCGCATGTTGCCAATATCGGCGACACCAGAAGCCTGATCATTCACCCGGCCTCCACGACGCATCGCCAGTTGAGCGATCAGCAAAAGACGGCAGCAGGCGCAGGACCCGACGTGGTGCGGCTTTCCATCGGCATCGAGGACGCGGTTGATATCATCGCTGATCTGGAGCAGGCCCTGTCAAGGGTCGGCTGATGCCAGCGCGGCGCGGAGCTGCTACTTCGCGCCGGCCTCGCTGATCGCACGGCGCTTCTCGATCAGCGACACCGTGACAACGCCGGTGGCTACAATCGCGATCAATATGGTCGAAAGCGCGTTGATCTCCGGCGATACGCCCAGGCGCACGGCACTGTAGATCTTGATCGGCAATGTCGTTGCCCCCGGTCCCGTGGTGAAGGAAGCGATCACCAGGTCATCGAGCGACAGCGTGAAGGCTAGCAGCCAACCCGCTATCACCGAGGGCGCGATGATCGGCAGCGTTACCGAGAAGAAGGCGTCGAGCGGTGTGCAACCCAGGTCAAGTGCCGCCTCTTCGAGGCTGCGATCAAAGCTGACAAGGCGTGACGAAACGACAACCGCGACATAGCACATTGCAAAGGTCGTGTGCGCCAGCACGACGGTGAACAGCCCGCGATCAATGCCCATGGCAATGAACATCAACAGCAGCGACAAGCCGGTAATGACCTCGGGCATGACCAGTGGCGCATATATCATTCCGGAAAAGAGCGTCCTGCCGCGAAAGCGGCCGGAGCGCACCAGCACATAGGCGGCCATCGTGCCGAGGATCGTTGCCAGCGTAGCCGTCATCAGAGCAACGCGCAGCGTCACCCATGCAGCGTCCAGCATCGCCGTATTCTGCATCAGTTCGCCATACCACTTCGTCGAGAACCCTGCCCAGACGGTGACCAGCTTCGATTCGTTGAAGCTGTAGACGACCAGAATGATGATTGGCAGGTACAGGAAGGCAAAGCCGAGGGTCAGGGACGTCGCGTTGAACCAGGTGAACTTGCGTGTCATCGGTTACCTCCCTGCTTCCTGTTGCCGCTCAAGCTGGCGCTGGAACAGTACCATCGGCACCACCAGGAACAGGAGCAGCATGATCGCGACTGCGGATGCGACCGGCCAGTCCCGGTTGGAAAAGAACTCTGTCCACAGCGTCTTGCCCATCATCAGGGTGGTCGAGCCGCCCAGAAGATCGGGAATGACGAACTCACCCATGGCCGGAATGAAGACGAGGAAACAGCCGGCAATGATACCCGGCACTGCGAGCGGCAGCGTCACCAGCCAGAAAGCCGAGAGCCGCGAGCATCCAAGGTCGATCGCTGCTTCCAGCAAGCTTTCATCCATCTTTTCGAGCGTCGAATAGATCGGCAGCACCATGAATGGCAGGTAGGAATAGACAATGCCGATATAGACGGCCGTCGGCGTGTTCATGATCTGCAGCGGTTCCGAGATCAGCCCGGTCCACAGCAGGAACTGGTTCAGAAATCCCTCATTGCGCAGAATGCCGATCCATGCATAGACGCGGATCAGGAATGACGTCCAGAAGGGCAGGATCACCAGCATCACGAACAGCGAGCGCCAGCGATCGGATGTCCGCGCCATCCCGTAGGCGAGCGGAAAGGCGATCAGCAATGCCAGCACGGTCGAAATCGATGCGATCTTCAGGCTGGAGAGAAAAGCATTGGTGTAAAGGCTGTCTTCGGTCAGCCAGACAAAACTCTCGAAGTCGAGCTTGCTGAAGAAGTCGCTGATCCCGGCAACACCCTTGGAAAAATCCAGCAGCGGCAAATAGGGCGGCTGGGCAATCGCCGTGTCCGACAGCGAGATTTTCAGCACAATCAGGAACGGCGCCAGGAAGAACAGCAGCAGCCACAGATAGGGAATGGATATCAGGATGAAGCGGCGCAGGCCCGGTCCCATGGTGCTCTCCTACCGCGTCAACACGATGCCGGCACCTGCAGTCCAGGACAGCCAGACATCGTCTTCCCAGGTGATTTCGCGATTGGCGATGCGGCGACGATTGGCCTCCTGGGCCTTGATGATCGTGCCGTCCGGCAGGCGCACATGATAGGTCGACAGATTGCCGACATAGCCGATGTCATGCACCTTGCCCTTGAGGATATTGGCAGCCTCGCTGGGCTCGCTTACCGAAATCGCGATCTTTTCCGGGCGGATGGCGAGCCAGCAATCGGACTTGCTGTCCAGCTTCTCCATGCAGCGCGCAATGAATTCGCGACCACTTGCGCCCATGCCTTCATGAAGGGTGAAATTGACATAGTCCTCTCCGTCCGAATGCGAGAACTTGCCGGCCTTTACCGACATCAGGTTCACGTCACCAATGAAATCGGCAACAAAGCGCGTCGTCGGGTTCTCGTATATCTCGGCGGGAGTGGCCACCTGGGCCAATTGGCCCTTGTTCATCAGGCCGATGCGCGATGCAACGGTCATGGCTTCTTCCTGGTCATGGGTGACAATGACAAAGGTGGTGCCAAGCTTCTCCTGGATGTTCATCAGCTCGAACTGGGTCTTTTCGCGCAATTTGGCATCAAGCGCGCCCAGCGGCTCATCCAGCAGCAGCAGTTTCGGATTCTTGGCAAGAGAACGGGCAAGTGCCACGCGCTGGCGCTGGCCGCC
>JAGRLM010000236.1:1435-1752 GCA_020441795.1 Nitratireductor sp. | reverse complement strand
TTGACGAAACCGGCCGAACAGCCGATCAGCGCACCGCCCGGGAAGGTCAGCTTCGGCACGGATTGCCAACCGCCTTCGGTGATGGCGCGCGCGCCATAGGAAATGCGCTTGCCGCCCTCGAAGGTCTCGCGAACCTTGGGGTGCGTCTTGAAGCGCTGGAATTCCTGGAACGGGGAAATCCACGGATTCTTGTAGTTGAGATGCAGCACGAAGCCGACAGCAACCAGATTGTCCTCAAGGTGATAGAGGAAGGTGCCGCCGCCAGTGGACTTGTCGAGCGGCCAGCCAAAGGAATGCTGCACGAGGCCCGGCTTGTG
>JAGRLM010000236.1:0-1426 GCA_020441795.1 Nitratireductor sp. | reverse complement strand
CTTCCCACAATTCCTTGATGCCGATACCGAATTTCGCCGGTTCGCGATCCATGTCGAGCGAGAAGCGGGCAATGAGCTGCTTGGCAAGCGAGCCGCGCACGCCCTCGCCGATAAGCACATATTTGCCGAGCAGCGCCATGCCGCGCTGGTAATTCGGACCGGGCTTGCCATCCTTGCCTACGCCCATGTCGCCAGTGGCAACACCAATGACTGCGCCATCATCATTGTAAAGCATTTCGGAGCCGGCAAAGCCGGGATAGATTTCAACGCCAAGCGCCTCGGCCTTTGCAGCGAGCCAGCGGCAGACATTGCCGAGCGACACAATGTAGTTGCCGTGATTGTTCATCAGTGGCGGCATTGCGAAATTCGGCAGGCGCATGCGCGAACTGGCGGTCATCAGGTAGAACTGGTCGTCGTTCACCGGTGTCTTGAACGGGTGATCGGCATCGTCCTTCCAGTCGGGGATCAGACGGTTTACCGCGATCGGGTCAACCACAGCGCCCGAAAGAATATGCGCGCCGACTTCGGCACCCTTTTCCAGAACAACAACCGAGAGGTTTTCCTCCAATTGCTTGAGGCGGATGGCGGCAGCAAGACCGGCAGGGCCTGCGCCAACAATCACCACGTCAAATTCCATCGCTTCGCGTTCGGGAAGTTCCATTTCTTCGCTCATTGCTGCGCTCCCTCGGCAGTTCACCCGGCTGCCTGATGTGGACTGTATGATCTGATGAGTGTGCTATCACGGCTTTTGCCCGCCATGCCAGCCGATAGCGACATAGTGCAGTGCAAAATTCGACGCGAATGTCCTAGCAGCGAATTACCTTTACGTCAACGTAAGTTATTTTCCGGGATTTCAGTCCTGCCCCCTTTGCGCCGCATGCGGGCAATCGCTAGACTATCGCGATCAGGAGAAGGCAAGTGAACCAGGGCGGCGACCAGCACGAAACGGCGATGGCAGCGATGAGCGCGAGCGAGATGCGCGAACTGGCGCGTTGGTATGCCGAAATCGGCGTTGATATTGCCATGGAAGAGGTCCCTGTCGACCGCTTTGCCGAAAGTGCCAAGGCCGAGCAGCGGGTGCCTGCAAGGGCTGCAAGCCCGCAGCGGCCCGATGCTCAACAGGTTTCCAGGCAGGCGGCTGCGCCACCCATGTCTGCAACGGGTTTTGCCAATGCAACAATTCCCGACGAAAAAGCGGTGGAGAATGCGCGCGAACTTGCTGCCAAAGCCGCGACGCTTGACGAATTGCGCAAGGCGATGGAGGGCTTTGACGGCTGCAACCTGAAGATCACTGCCAAGAACACGGTTTTCGCCGATGGCAATCCGCAGGCGAGGATCATGCTGATCGGCGAAGCGCCGGGCGCTGACGAGGACCGTGTCGGCCTGCCTTTTGTCGGGCGCGCCGGGCAATTGCTGGACCGGATGC
>JAGRLM010000235.1 GCA_020441795.1 Nitratireductor sp. | reverse complement strand
CCGGACTATCAGTGCTGGAATGAAGGACAACCGGCGTATCAGCGAATAGGGATGGGAGACAAACCAGAGCTCAAAGGCTGCGGTGGTGGCGCCAATCAGCATTCCGGTAAATACACCCAGCCAAAGGCTGCCGTCGCCATTCTCGCTGGGAGGATAGAACGCCGCTACATAGACCAGCCCGACCAGAGCGCCAGCGAGGGTAATGAGCAGCCAGACTCCAAGGCGTGAGCGTTCTGCGGCAGAAACGATCATGTATTCAGCTCAGAGCTGCGAGCAGTTGCGATGCGCTCGTTATTTCCACAAGCCGCGCTGCCCTGCGCCTTGCCGCTTCCTCATCCTCTCCCCAGTGCCGGATGTTCCAGTCCTCATCGACATGCGCTGCTGCCCACGCCTCATCAAGGCTCAAACGTCCCTCACCCAGCGCAATCGCCAGAAGGGCGGAACCCGTCATTGTGGTGATGACATGCAGGCATGCCAGAGCCAGTGGCTGCGTGAACCGCGACACCCGGCTGGCGAATATTGCCAGTGCCTCAGGCGGCTGCGAAACATGGGTAATGCCTTCGGCCAGCATGAAATTCGCACCATGCGCATCGCGATACCAGGCAATGACCGGGTCCCACAGTTCCGCCTGTCGCTCTACCAGCCCCTTGGGCGCATGGGCGCGGTAACATAGCAGGTCAGAACCGGCGAATTGCACAATGTCGCTGGCAACGGCTTGCGGGTCGGCAGCAATGCCATCTATCGCCGTATTGGCGATGCGGGTTGCCGGCATGCGGGCGGGGTCGATCTCGGTTTCCTGTGCCTGCCATTCGGCGGCAACCAATTCCGCAGCCGCCCTGGTGGGAAGGATCAGCGCGGCGCGCGATGGTGTTCGCACAGGCTTGCCGTCAAGGTGAATGGTATGGCCGTCCGCCAATTCCTCTACTGTCGCCTGCTTGTAGAAGCGCTTTGGCAATGGCGTTTTCATTGCCAATTGCGCCTTGCGAACCGGATCGCCCGGATCCTCGGAATATTCGAGGTTTTCAAGGATTTCACGCATGGTTCTTCGATCCTGTATCTGTCAGCCGCGCGGCAGCAAGGTTTCGACTAGCGACGGTATGGCACCCGCATCGGGAGCGATGGCACCGGCACCCGAAGCGCGCAAGGCGTCGACGGGATGATATCCCCACGAAACGCCAATTGCGAGCGCACCGGCAGAGCGGGCCATTTCCATGTCGTAACTGGTGTCACCAATGACAACGGTGTCGTACGCTGCCATTCCTGTTTCTGAACAACATTCCAGAACCATTGCCGGGTGGGGCTTCGACGGGCAGTCGTCAGCGGTTCTGCTGGTGACAAAATGCGCATGCAGTCCATATTGGTCAAGCAGGCGCACCACGCCGCGCCGCGACTTGCCGGTTACCATTCCCAGCAACAGATCATCGCGCCCGGCAAGATCGTGAATGAGGTCGAGCATTCCCGGGAAGAATGGCGATTGCAGTTCCGGCTTCCCGACATTGTCGAGCCAGACCTCCTTGTAGCGGACAGTCAGCGCATTGACCTGATCGTCGATCTCGCGGTCGAGTACTCGTGCAATCGCCCTGTCCAGCGTCAGGCCAATAATGGCGCGACTTGCCTCGGGCCGCGGCGGCGGAAGGCCGAAATCCGCAAAGGCATCGCACATGCAGGCATGGATAAGCGCTGCACTGTCAAGCAGTGTGCCATCTACATCAAACAGGACAAGGCGCATCAGTGTTCCTCGTCGCCATCCGCCTCGTCGAGGCCCAGCAGGTTGAAGGTCTGCACCATGTGCGGCGGCAGCGGCGCGGTGATGTCCAGCATGCCGCCATCGGGGTGTGGAACCCGGATACGCCGCGCATGCAAGTGCAGCCGCTTCTGTATGCCGCCGGGAAACTCCCAGTTCTCGATGCTGAAATATTTCGGATCCCCGATAATGGGATGACCGATCGAATCCATGTGGACACGAAGCTGGTGGGTTCGCCCCGATACCGGCTTCAATTCCACCCAGGAAAGGTTTTGCCCGGCCGTTGCAATGACGCGGTAAAAGCTCTCGGCATGATCGGCATCGGGTTCCCCGTGTCGGGCGACGCGCATGCGGTCACCATCGGGGGTCTTTTCCTTCACCATCCAGGTGGAGATGCGCCCTTCACGTTTGCGCGGCACACCCCTGACGATCGCCCAATAGGTCTTCTCCGTGTCACGATGGCGAAACGACTTGGTCAGCGCCACGGCAGCGCCTCTTGTCCTTGCTACCACCAGAACGCCGGTCGTATCGCGGTCTATGCGGTGAACCAGACGCGGCTTTTCGCCCTTCTGGTTGCGAAAGGCTTCCAGCATCATGTCGACATGGCGATTGATGCCGGAACCGCCCTGAACCGCGAGACCGGCCGGCTTGTTGAAGACATAAACCTTCTTGTCTTCATACAACATCATTGCATTGAGCACCTCGGCATCACCGCGATCCCGGATCGTGCCGGATGTGACTGGCTTGCCGGAACTGGCCAGGTCCTCGCGGCTGCCTTCGGCAAGGCCGGTAACCATCGGCGGCAGGCGCACTGTCTGCCCCTTGGCAAGGCGTGTATCGGTCTTTACCCGGCCGCCATCAACGCGAATTTGCCCGGAGCGCAGCAGTTTCTGCAACGGGGTGAAACCCAGTCCCGGAAAATGCAGCTTGAACCAGCGGTCAAGGCGCATTCCGGCTTCCTCGCCATCGACCACCCGGCTTTCAACTCCAGTGCTCATGCCGCAATCCTCATGATCCAAAGCCCCGCAAATACAGCCAGAATTGCAAGAAACACGCTGGAAACAGCATAGATAACTGCGCCGCTCGCAGCACCGCGCTCCCATAGAACAGCGAAATCAAGTGAAAATGCGGAGAAAGTCGTGAAACCGCCCAGGAAACCAGTGGCAAGGATCAACCGCAATTCATTGGTCGAGCCACCCGTTCTGCGCGTCAGCCACCCGATAAGCAGGCCCATGGCCAGCGAGCCGGTGATGTTGACGAACATCGTGCCCCACGGAAAATGCGGTCCGGCAAGCCGCAGGGCAGCCATGTTTGCCAGATGGCGGCCGGAAGCGCCCAAAGCGCCGCCTATTGCTACAAGGATGAGATGCTGCATGGTGTCCACGATATAGATCGATCAATATCGGGGTGTTAGAACCGAAAAGGAATGTGGTGTCAAAGCCTATGACCGCCGGGAGGAGACAAGCCAGGATCAATCCACCGGAGTGCGTGCGGCAAAATCCAGAAACCCGGCCACGAATTTGTCGAGGCTCAGCCAGTCTGTCAGTTCGTGATCCTTCGAAGTATCCACTGGCCCGCCTTCGCTGGCTGCAATACGGCGCAGCATCCAGCGCTTGAAGAAGTCATATTCGACGTATTTCAAGGCACCCGCCACATGATGGAAGTAGTCCGGCTGCCAGCCGACGCCTGCTGTAATCTGGCGGGGAAAGGTTCGCGCCTCTTCCTGCTCCTCCTTGTTCTTGCTGGCAATTGCCAGCGACACCGTTACCAGAGCCGATGGCAATGCCTGCAATTCGGCTTTCCAGTTCGCGACGAAGGAAACCAGTTGCGCTGGATAGCGACCGATATGGATCGGGCCACACAGGATCACGGCATCCATCCGACCTGGCAATCCGAAACCCGGCCCTGCGACATCAAGCAGAACTGCCTGATGTCCCTCCTTTTCGACTTGCGCGCCAATATGCGAGGCAATCTTGCGGGTTTGGCCTTCCACGGTGGCATAGGCAACCAGAATGATCATGACCGATACTCAGCAAACCTGCGTTTCGCAACGCTTGAAGGTGAATATGTTGTTTTCTCCAATGCGGGATGCGTCAAACATCCGCCCATCGGCGCATTGAACGCGCGCCTCGAAGGTCAGATCCGCGCCAAGTTTGCCCTCGCGCATGTTGAGAAAATAGCTCACCTCGCATTTCTCATCGAGAGCGATCTGTTGCTTCAGATCGTCAAGCCAGGCTGGATCGGCGGACTGGGCCTGCGCCAGACCTGCGTGAAGCGGTATCATGATGAGGGATGCGATTGCCGCAGCTGCGATGATGTTTTTCACAATGGCCTCCTTGGTTGGTAAGCCATCGTCACACGGGAAATCGCCACCCACATTGACCGGGGTCAAGCCGACGCGGTCAAAAGATCACTTGCTGTTGCGTTCACGACGCAGCTTCTCCCACCATTCCAGCCGTTTGCGCAAGTCACGCTCGAAACCGCGCTCGACGGGATCATAAAATCGCTGGCGGCCCATTTTTTCCGGAAAATAGTCCTGGCCTGAAAATGCGTCGGGTTCATCATGGTCATAGCGATAGCCCTCGCCATATCCCTCACCCTTCATCAGTTTGGTCGGGGCATTGAGGATATGCTTGGGAGGGGGTAGCGAACCATGCTGCGTGGCGGCGGCCATCGCGGCTTTATAGGCCGTGTAAAGCGCGTTGGACTTGGGTGCGGTGGCCAGATAGACGCAAGCCTGGGCGAGCGCCAGTTCCCCTTCAGGCGGCCCCAGAAAGTCCCAGGCTTCCCGTGCCGCAGTGGTGACGGCCAGCGCCTGGGGATCGGCAAGGCCAATGTCCTCGCTGGCCATGCGCACCAGCCGTCTGGCAATGAAGCGACGGTCCTCGCCAGCATCCAGCATCCGGCACAGATAGTACAATGCCGCATCCGGGTCCGATCCGCGCACGGCCTTGTGCAGCGCCGATATCAGATTGTAATGCCCATCCTGCCCCTTGTCGTATATCGGTGCGCGGCGCTGCAATATCTGCTGAAGGCGCTCGGCATCGTAGGTTTCGCCCTCGCCTGCCGTGCGCCAGACATCTTCCGCCAGCATCAGCACTGCGCGGCCATCGCCATCGGCCATCCGGATCAGGGCTTCGCGTGCCGCACCGTCGAGCGGCAGGGTCTTGCCGGTGATTTCTTCTGCGCGCAACAGCAGTTTGGCAAGGCTGTCCGGGCTGTGTGGCCTGAAGGTCAGGACATTGGCGCGTGATAGCAGCGCCGCATTCAACTCGAAAGACGGGTTCTCGGTTGTCGCTCCCACCAGCACAATGGTCCCGTCTTCCATGACTGGCAGGAAGGAATCCTGCTGCGCGCGGTTGAAGCGATGGATCTCATCAACGAACAACAAGGTCGTGCGGCCCTGGGAGCGGCGCAGGCGGGCGGATTCGAAAACCTTTTTCAGGTCAGCAACACCTGAGAAAATTGCAGAAATCTGCTCATAGGCAAGACCGGTCTCATTGGCCAGAAGGCGGGCTATCGTCGTCTTGCCGGTACCGGGCGGTCCCCAGAAAACCAGATTGCCAAGCGCGCCGGAACGGATCATCCGCGTCAGCGAGCCATTTTCACCGGTCAGGTGATCCTGACCCAACACCTCGTCAAGGCGCGACGGGCGCAACCTGTCGGCAAGCGGACGAAAGGCTTTCGTCTCGCCCTGGACATTTTCGGCAGACCCGAACAGGTCGCTCATCTGCAATACCCGTTGTTGTGCCCTTGCGTGCGGCTATTGTGCATACTGGCGGAAGATCGGTCCGTTACGCTCGAACACGAACATGCGACCGCTGCGCTCGACAACGAATTGCCAGGCGCGCTGTCTTTGTGTCACCACCTGTTCAAGCTGGCGGGTATCCTTGATCTTGACGCCATTGACCTCGCGCATCACATCGCCGGGGCGCATCCCGTTCTGGGCGGCTGGCGAGCCGCGCTGGACATCCAGCACCACCACGCCCGTCTTGTCACCGGGAATGCCGGCTTCGACCGCTACAGCTGGCGACAGATTTGCGACCTTTGCACCAAGCAGCGGAGAATTGCGTGGCAGGACGCGTTCGTCACGGGGAACGGTTTCAGGTGGCGCGGAAAGCGAAATATCAATGGTGCGCCGCTTGCCGCGTGACAAAACCGTCAGTTCTGCAATGCCGCCCGTGCCCACCGTATCGAGCCGGTAGCCCAGGGCATCTGCACCATCAATGTCGCGATTGTTGATTTCCAGAACCACATCGCCGACTTTCAGGCCTGCCTTGTCGGACGGGCCATTCTCGACAACACCTGTAACGATTGCCCCGCGCGGACGCCGCATCCCTATACTTTCAGCGATTTCCGCAGTCACATTCTGGAAGTCAGCACCAATCCAGGGCCGAACCACCGTTGCACCCGTCTTCGACGAGCGCAGGACGACATTGGTCATGTTGGAGGGAATGGCATAGCCAATGCCCACGGAACTGCCAGTACGCGAATAGATCGCAGAATTGATACCGATCAGGCGGCCATTCATGTCGACCAGTGCACCGCCGGAATTGCCGGGATTGATCGCCGCATCGGTCTGGATGAAATAGCCATAATCGTTGACACCGGCAAGCGAGCGCGAGACCGCCGACACGATGCCGCTCGTTACTGTCTGGCCGACGCCAAACGGATTGCCGATCGCCAATACCAGATCGCCTACCTCAACGTCATCCGAGTCGGCTATCTCGATCGGATCAAACCGTGTCTTGTCGCGGACCTTGAGAACGGCAAGATCGGATTTCGGGTCCTTGAGCACGATATCGCATTCGAATTCGCGCCCATCGGAAAGGGCCACCTTCACCTCATCCATGTTTTCTATGACATGGTTGTTGGTCAGGATGACGCCATCCGCGCTGACTATGACACCGGAACCGAGCGAATTCTGGTTGCGCTGCTGCGGTTGTCCGAAGACACCGGAACCGAAGAAGCGTTCGAAAAACGGATCACCCTCGAAGGGGGAACGCTGTGTCTGGCGGCGGGCTGCGTAGACATTGACGACGGAATGGGCAACCTTCTTTACCACCGGAGCGAAAGAAAGCTGCACCTCGGCGCGGCTTGCCGGCACCCTCACCTGCTCGCGCTTCTCGCCACCTTGTCGATTGGCGTTTCGGTCATCCCCCTGTTGGGACTTGTCGCCATTCAGCAATTTGCCGATGGCATCCTTGAACATGTCGTCAACGCCATATTCGGCGCGGGCGGGAGCCGCCATGAAGACAAACACCGCCAAAAGCAGCATCGGTTTCAACAGGGCATTATTCATGGGCTCTCCTCCTCGACATCGGGTTTGCATGGGCTTTTGAATATAGTCAAACGTCAGTAATTGCCAAAGAATTTGGCCAGGACGTGTCATCTGTCTCCCCATGCGTGTCTGTTCGACTGACTGCAATCAAAATGACATGATTTCACCGCAGGATCCAACAGGGGCATTTTCGGATATGAGGAGTGTCATGCGCATCGCGTCTTTCAATCTTGAAAACCTGTTCGACCGGGCAAAGGCGCTGAACCAGGAAACGTGGGACGAAGGCCGCCCCACTCTCGAGCGGTTCAGGGAACTGGCAACGCTTCTGGAAGAACCGGTCTATGATTCGGCCACAAAGGCCCGCATCTCACGCCTGATTGTCGAACTGGGCATGGAAAAGAGTGATACCGGCCCGTTCGTTATTATCAGGCGGAACAGGGGCCACCTCGTGAAGCGAAAGAAGACTGGCGAGATCGAGATCGTGGCCAACGGTCGCAATGACTGGATCGGCTGGGTGGAATTGCGCACCGAACCGGTCAACGAGAAGGCAATCGTCAATACCGGCCGGGTGATCGGCGACGTCAATGCCGATGTGATTGCCCTGGTCGAGGCGGAAAACCGGATTGCACTCAAGGAATTCAATGAGGATATCATCCCGCTCGGCGGCGGCACTCCCTATGAACAGATCATGCTCATTGACGGCAATGACGAAAGAGGCATCGATGTCGGACTGATGACGCGGTCCGGCTTCAAGATCAATCTCATGCGCAGCCATGTGCATGACGGCAATGCCGACTATCCCGTCATTTTTAGCCGCGATTGCCCGGAATTCCAGGTGATCGGTCCAAATGGCACGGAAATCTGGTTCCTGGTCAATCACCTCAAGAGCAAGGGATATGGAAGTCCCGCCGAAAATGACCGCAAGCGCAAGGCACAGGCAACCCGCGTGGCGGAGATCTATCGGGAACTGCGCAACCGGGGCATCGCGAATGTGGTGGTACTGGGTGACATGAACGACACGCCGGCGCGCGATCCGCTTTCGCCCATCATTGACGAAACAGACCTCAAGGATGTGTTCGAACATCCCGAATTTGACGATGGCGGCCATCCCGGAACCTATGCCGGCGCGACCAAATCAACGAAGATCGACTATATCTTCCTGTCGCCCGCGCTGTTTGCAAATGTGGTATCGGGCGGTGTTTTCCGGCGTGGCGCATGGCCCGGGGTGCGACCGAAGAAATGGGAAGTCTATGACACGATCACCAAGCCGGTTCATGCCGCATCCGACCATCATGCGGTCTGGGTAGACATCAATCTGCAGGCCATCGCCTGAACCGTCGTGTACTCCAATGCAAAAGGCCGGACAGTTCCCTGCCCGGCCTTTTCACAATTCCCTGGCGGGAAGATCACTCTGCGGATGCGCCTTCGGCTTCCAATGCTTCCATGCGGGCGCGGTCCTTGGCACCCTTGGCATCGGTGTCGCGATCAACGAGTTCGATCACGGCGAGCGGTGCATTGTCACCATAGCGGAAGCCGGCCTTGAGGACGCGGGTGTAACCACCATTGCGGTCCTTGTAGCGGGGTCCCAGAACCTCGACGAGTTTCTTTGCCTGTTCGACATCGCGGATCTGGCCGATGGCCAGGCGACGTGCATGCAGGTCGCCGCGCTTTCCAAGCGTGATCAGTTTGTCGACAATGGAACGCAGTTCCTTTGCCTTTGGCAGCGTGGTGACGATCTGTTCGTGCTCAATCAGCGAGGCCGCCATATTAGCGAACATCGCCTTGCGGTGGCTGGCTGTACGATTGAGTTTGCGGCCTTTGTTTCCGTGGCGCATGGCGCTCTCCTTTTATGCGGGACGGCCTGGCTCTTAAGACCGCCCCCTCTTGTTGTTTCAGATCAATATTGGTCTTCGTAGCGCTTGGCCAGGTCTTCGATATTTTCAGGCGGCCAGGCGGGAACTTCCATTCCAAGGTGCAGGCCCATTCCGGCCAGCACTTCCTTGATTTCGTTGAGCGACTTGCGACCGAAGTTCGGCGTGCGCAGCATCTC